>JANXUO010000004.1 GCA_025356245.1 Hymenobacter sp. | reverse complement strand
GTTTCCGGCGCAGTTTGGCGGGCGGCTGTCGTCGGTGGTCGATGTGAAGTTGCGCGAGGGCGACCGGCAGAAATTCGTGGCCACGGGCGGCATCGGGCTTATCTCGTCGCGGCTCACGCTCGAAGGGCCCATCAACAAGGGCAAAGGCTCGTTTATTGTGTCGGGCCGTCGCACTTATTTTGATATTTTTACCCGCGCCATCAACAAGCGTAACGAAAAAAAGGAGGATTACAGCCCCATCCCCGACTATTATTTCTACGATTTTAATGCCAAGGCGAATTACACGCTCGGCGCAAAAGACCAATTGTTTTTGTCGGGTTATTTAGGCCGTGATATTTTTGGCTTTAGCAGCAGCGGCGGCTTCAACTTTAATTTTAGCTGGGGCAATACCATTGGCTCGCTGCGCTGGAACCACGTTTTTTCGCCCAAACTATCGGTTAATACCACGGCTTCTGTTTCCGATTATAAATACGACCTCACCAATAAGCTCGACCAGTTTACCTTTAATCTGGGCTCGTCGATTTTAGATTACACCGGCCGCACCGATTTCGATTACACGCCCAACGACCGCAACGCCCTAAAGTTCGGGGCGCTTTTTACCCAGCACAAATTTGGCGTGGGCCGCCTGTCGGCCAATTCCGGCGACGGCCGCATCAACTTCGGCAACGACGTTTTCTACGAGGGCCAGGAGGCCGGCCTCTACCTCAACGACAGCTACAAAGCCTCCGAAAAGCTGCAAATCGACGGCGGTCTGCGCCTGAGCGGCTTCCGCAGCGGCACCCAAGTCTACGGTGGCATCGAGCCCCGCGCCTCGGCCCGCTACTCGCTTTCGGAGCGCACCTCCTTCAAGGCCAGCTACGCGATGATGTACCAGTACGTGCATTTGGTGACGAACTCCGGCGCGTCGTTGCCCACCGACATTTGGTATCCGTCGCGCCTCAGCGTCCGGCCTCAACGCTCGCAGCAGGTAAGTACCGGGGCCAGCTTTTTGCTGGGCAAAGGCAAGTTCCTGCTTACCGATGAGCTGTATTATAAGTGGGGTCAAAATCAAATTGATTTCCGCGACGGCGCCCAGTTATTCGTCAATCCCAACCTCGACGACGAATTTATTTTCGGGCGGAGTTGGAGCTACGGCAACGAGGTGTACCTTGAAAAGAAAACCGGCCGCACCACCGGCTGGGTGGGCTACACGCTGGCCTGGGCCTGGCGCAATTTCCAGCCCCAGAACGGCACCAACGGCGTCAACAACGGCCAGGACTACCACCCTAACTATGACCGCCGCCACAACCTGACGGTAGTCGTCATCCACCAGCTCAGCCCACGCATTAGCCTCACGGCCAGCTTTATTTACACCAGCGGCAATCTCACCACGCTGCCCTTGGGCCGCTTTGGGGTGCAAGACATCGTGGGCTCCAGCACGGGCCTCGACCCGCGCCCCATTCCCATTTACCCCGACCGAAATTCGTACCGTCTCATCGACTACAGCCGCCTCGACTTGGGCGCCGTGTACAAAATCGGCACCCGCCTCAACCAGGATTTAACCCTCAGTATTTACAACGCTTACAACCGCCGCAACGCCTATTTCGTGTTTTTTGAAACCGTGCGTAACAAAGCAACCGACCGCATCACCGGGTTCCGGGCCCGGCAGGTGTCCCTATTTCCGGTAATTCCTTCGCTTACCTACAATTTTCGGTTTTAATTATTTTTTGAATTTCTCTGACGCACTTTTCGATTTGCTGAGTCGCCGTATTAATTATTATTGTTAGTCCGGTAGTTAATACAACGGCTGTATTCGTTTCACCATGAAAATTCAATTCCTTCTCCGCCTATGCGCCAAATTTATTGGCCCGGCTTGCTTCGTTTTTGGTGGCTTACTGCTCACTGCGTGCAGCGATTTGCAAAAAGATATCGACATTAAATTACCTTCCTACAATTCGGAGCTGGTCGTGGAGTGCTACCTCGAAGACGGGGCCATCCCTAGCCTCACCGTCACGGAGTCGGTGAGCTACCTGGCCCCCGGTGCCCTACCCAACGTACCATCCGACGTGACCGTGGCCCTGACGCTGCCCAACGGCACCGTTGTGCCGCTGGGGTTCAGCCCCAACCCCCAGGTTTTGCGCGATACCGTGCTCAACGAGAAGTTCCATACTCACATCGGTACGGTGCCACTCGTGGCCCGCCCCGGCGACGTATTTCGCCTCGAAGCCTTCGACAGCCGGGGTCGCCGCGTTACGGGCACGGCCACCGTGGCGGCCGACGTAGCCATCGACTCGCTGGAGTACAAGTTCAACGACAAAACCGGCAGCGCCCGCAAAGCCTACCTGCTCACTAACTTCCGAGACCCCGCCACCCCCGACGATGCCTACCGCATCCTGCTCCACAAGGGTGACCCCGCCAGGGGCGTACTCCGCAAAAAGCCCGAAGTTGATAATTTCTTCCCTGACCGGCTCAACAACGGGCGGCCTTTCACGGTGGGGACCAGCTACCGCTTTGTGGCCGGCGATACCGTCACGGCCACCCTCTACCACACCGACCTGGCCTACTACAACTTCCGCCGCTCACTCAACGACGCCCGCAACGCCAACGGCAACCCCTTCGCCCAACCCTCGGCCATTTTCAGCACTGTGCAGGGCGGTGTCGGCGTTTTTACAGTTCTCAATTACAAGCGCATGACGAAAGTTGTGCGGTAGTTTTCGAGTAAGCTGTAACGCGAAATTCCGTTTCGCGTCGCCGGAACGGCGAATGAACGCCAGGATTTTTCAATGCAACCGCCGCGAGGATTCGCCGTTCCAGCGACGCGAAATCGGAATTTCGCGTTACGCCACGCCCAAGGCCGTTAGCGCCCGCTCGGCGGCCAGCTGCTCGGCTTGCTTTTTACTGAGGCCCATGCCTGTGGCAACGGGCTCTTCGTCAAGCAGCACGGTGGCCGAAAACTCCATCACCCCACCGCTGCGGGCATCACCGCTGATGTCGTAGCGCAGCACCTTGTTGTGCCGTTGCGCCCACTCGATGAGCTTACTTTTAAAGTTGGTTGTAGTGGTGGTAAGGGTGTGGGTGTCCACGAAGCCTTTCACGAGGCGCGTTAGCACAAATTTGCGGGCCATTTGGTAGCCCTGGTCGAGGTACACGGCCCCTACCAATGCTTCCAGCGCATTACCATTTACGGAGCGCGAACGAGCGACGCGGCCCTGCCCAGCATCCAGCTGCACCAGCTTATCGAGCCCCAACTTAAAAGCTATGTTGTTCAGGCTCTCCCGGTTAACGATGCGTGAACGCATCTCGGTCAGAAAGCCTTCCTGCTCATATGGATACTTCTGAAACAGGTACTCGGCCACCACCGAGCCCAGGATGGCATCGCCCAAAAACTCCAACCGCTCGTTGCTTTGGTGCCGCCCCACACCCGGCTGCTGCCGCACCATCGACGAATGCGTAAACGCCAGCCGGTAAAGGCGCACATTGCCGGGCGTCAGCCCCGTAACGGTGGTAATTGCCTGCCGGAACGCTCTGTCCGACCCCAAAAAACGCGAAAGAAAACCAATCACTGATTTCTACTAATTAACCGTAATTTCGCTGACTGCAAACGGTCCGCTTACTTGCTTGCCTTCTTGAACCGTAGCAAAAATCGTCCTGTCTTGAAAAAAGCCCGCCACTAAAAAATCGGCCAAAAAATCAGTGATTAATCGGCAATTTTGCGAAAAATGACGCTCGTATTGTGCCCACCAAACCCAAACGTGTTGCTGACGGCCACCCGCACGGGGCGGGCCTGGGCCACATTGGGCGTAAAGTTAAGGGCTTGGTTAATCTCGGGGTCGGGCGTGTTTAGGTTGATGGTGGGCGGCACAATGTTGTGCTGCATGGCCAGCAGGCAGGCCACGGCCTCGATTCCACCTGCGCCGCCCAGCAGGTGCCCGGTCATGCTTTTGGTGCTCGAAATGTTGAGGTTGCCCGCCGCCGCGCCGAACACCGTTTCGATGGCCTTGATTTCGGCCCCGTCGCCGAGCGGGGTGCTCGTGCCGTGGGTGTTGATGTAGTCCACGTCTTCGGGCCGGATGCCGGCGTCACGCAACGCGTTGCGCATCACCAGCACTACGCCGGAGCCCGTGGGGTCGGGCGCGGTGATGTGGTAGGCATCCGACGACATGCCGCCGCCGATGAGCTCGGCGTATATCTTGGCGCCCCGCGCCTTGGCGTGCTCGTACTCTTCGAGCACCAGCGCCCCGGCCCCCTCGCCCAGCACGAAGCCGTCGCGGTCTTTGTCGTAGGGCCGCGATGCTGTGGCGGGCGAGTCGTTGCGCTCGCTCATGGCCTTGAGGGCGTTAAAACCGCCAATGCCCGACTCGGTAATCGCCGCTTCGGAGCCGCCGGTTACCATCACATCGGCTAGGCCGAGGCGGATGTTATTGAAGGCCGTGATGATGGAGTCCGACGACGACGCGCAGGCCGAAGTCGTCACAAAGTTTGGCCCCCGAAAACCGTTTTTGATGCTGATGTTGCCCGACGAGGAGTCGGCAATCATGCGCGGGATAAAGAAAGGCGAGTAACGGGGCGTGCCATCGCCGCGCTCAAACTGAAAGCATTCTTCCTGCAACGACTTGAGGCCGCCGATGCCGGAGCCCCAAATCACGCCCACCCGGTCTTTGTCGATGCCGCTGCCCTCGGCCAGCAGGCCCGCGTCGGCAATGGCCTCGTCGGCCGCTACCACCCCAAACTGGGTGAACAAGTCCATCTTCCGGCCTTCCTTGCGGTCGAAAAAATTGTCGGGGTTGTATCCCTTCACCTCGCAGGCAAAGCGGGTTTTGAACTTGGCCGGGTCAAAACGGGTGATTTCGGCAGCGCCGCTCACCCCATTTTTCAGGCCCTCCCAATAAGCCAGGGCGGTATTGCCCAGCGGCGTGATGGCCCCGAGGCCGGTTACGACAACGCGTCGGATAGACGACATAAGCGAACGCCCCTAACGGCGCAGTTGGATGGAAAATGTGATGGGCATAAACAGCAAAACCGGCCGGCGCGGGCCAGCCGGTTTCGTGAAAATTATGCGGGCAAAGCTCCAAGAAGCGAAACCGGCCAGACGCCCCGTTGAAGGGGAAGGGTTGCCTCCCATTGCTGGGCTAGCAGACCCTACTAGGTCCGGCTTCGCTTTTTCGGGCCACTGCCCGCAAGGGGTTACTTGGCGTGCTCTTCGAGGTAGCTGATGGCCTGGCCAACGGTGCCGATGTTCTCGGCTTGGTCGTCGGGAATGCTCACGTTGAACTCCTTCTCGAATTCCATAATCAGCTCGACGGTGTCTAGCGAGTCAGCACCCAGGTCGTTGGTGAAGCTGGCTTCGGTGGTAACTTCCGAGGCTTCAACGCCGAGTTTGT
>JANXUO010000646.1 GCA_025356245.1 Hymenobacter sp. | reverse complement strand
CCCGCCCGAAATCCTGACCGCTGAACTCAGCGGCCTCGTGCTCGAAACCGCCGTGTGGGGCGCGGCCACCCCCGCCGCCCTGCGCTGGCCCGATGCCCCGCCCCCCGCCGCCGTGGGCCAGGCCACCGACCTGCTCCTGCGCCTGGGGGCCCTCTGCGGCCCGCCGGGCACGGCCGCCGTTTCGCGGCCAACTGCCGCCTCAGCCCCGCCAATTCTCTCTTTGCCCCCAACTGCGAAAAGTGCTACTCAGGCCATACAAAACACCGAACGGCCTACCCAAAGCACCGAAATTAGCGCCGGTAATTGCATTGAGAGCCCCGGAAAGAGCTTCGGGCAAGCCGGGGAGAGCTTCGGGTACGCCGGGGAAAGCATCGGGCAGGCCGGGGGGAACGTCGGGCAGGCCGGGGGAAACGTCGGACAAGCCGGGAGAAATGTTGGGGAAGCCGGGGAGGGTTTTGGGTACGCCGGGGAAGGTTTTGGCGAAGCCGAAACTGCCGCCGCTGCCCCGTCGGGCACGGCCGCACCCGTGCCGGATTCTTCATTCCTCGTTCCTGCTTCTTCCTTAAAAGCGACGGCGCACGGCCGCCACATGGCCCGCCTGGGCCTGCCGCCGCGCCTGGCCCACCTGGTGCTGCGCGGCGCGGCCTTGGGCCACGGCCCCGCCGCCACCCGCCTCGCCGCCCTGCTCGCCGAGCGCGACCTGCTGCGCTGGGCCGCCCCCACCGACACCCGCCCCCTGCCCCCCGACCTGCGCCTGCGCCTCGAAGCCCTGGCCACCGGCCGCCCCCCGCTGCCCGGCCTCGCCCTGCGCCCCGCCACCCTGCAACGGGTGCGCGACGTGGCCCGCAACCTCGCCCAACGCCTCCAAAACCTGCCTTCAACCCCCAAAACCAACGACCAAAAACCAGTAACCAGCAACCAGAAACAAGACATTAAAATCGCCCCCGAAGCCCTCACCGCCCTGGCCTACCCCGAGCGCCTGGCCCAGCGCGAAACCCCGGAGCGCCTGCGCCTAGCCACCGGCCAGCGCGTGGCCCTGCGCACCGAGGACGTGGACGCCCGCGCCCCGTTTTTTGCCGTGGCCCACCTCACCGGCGAGGCCAGCCAGCCCCGCGCGGCCCTGGCCGCCCCCCTGGCCCTGGCCGACCTTGAGCTGCTTTTCGCCGACCAAATCAGCAGCGCCGACGAGGTAGCCTTCGACCCGGCCACCGGCCGCGTGGCCGGCCGCCGCACCCGCCGCCTGGGCGCCCTGCTCCTCGCCGATACGCCCATCGCCCAGCCCGACCCGGCCCTGGTAACCCAGGCCCTGCTGGCCCATTTGCAGCAAGTTGGCTTGAAGGACTTGAACTGGACCCCCGCCGCCCAGCAACTCCAGCAGCGCCTGGCGTTTCTGCGGCAGCTGGGGGGAGAGGTGCTGGTTGCTGGTTTCTCGTTTCTCGTTGATGAAGGAAATTTCAACCAACCAGAAACAAGCAACGAGCAATCAGAAACCAGCAACGAGAAACAAGAAACCCAAAACCCCTGGCCCGACTGCTCCGACGCGGCCCTCCTGCGCGACCTGCCCGCCTGGCTCGGCCCCCACCTGAACGGCCTGCGCACCCTCGACCAAATCCAGCGCCTCGACCTGGTGGAGCCGCTGCTGGCCCGCCTGCCCGGCGGCTGGCCCCAGCGCCAGGCCCTCGACCGCCTGGCACCCGCCGCCCTGGAAGTGCCCAGCGGCTCGCTCGTCCGCCTCGACTACGCCGACCCCGCCCGGCCCGTGCTGGCCGTGAAGCTCCAGGAGCTTTTCGGCCTGACGGAAACGCCCGCCGTGGCCGGCGGCCGGGTGCCGCTGCTGCTGCACCTGCTCTCGCCGGGGGGGCGGCCCGCGCAAGTCACCCAGGATTTGCGCTCGTTTTGGGAGAAGGGCTATTTCGACGTGCGCAAAGACCTCAAAAACCGCTACCCCCGCCACCCCTGGCCCGACAAGCCGATGGAGCACATCCCGACCAAACTCACCAAAAAGCGGCTGGGCGGCGGGTGAGGGAAGGGGTTCACTCACCCACTCATTGGCCTTCCCACCGGCGCATAATGCCGGTGCAGCCACCTACTCAGCCCCCCCAACCCCGGCATGAGCACACGCTCGGTGATGCCGGCCTGGTCGAGTTTGTCGCGCACTTCCCACTTGAGGGCGGCGGGCACAACGACCCGAAAAAATAGCTCGGGGTGGTGCGCC
>JANXUO010000620.1 GCA_025356245.1 Hymenobacter sp. | reverse complement strand
GCGGCTCCAACACGGTGAGCGTGCGCCTGAACAATGGCCCGGGCACCTTCTCGGGCACCACCGACGTGCCCGTAGGCCTCTACCCCCAAAGCGTAGTGGCGGCCGACGTGGACGGCGATGGCGACCTGGACTTCCTCACGGCCAACGTCAGCGCCAACACGATGAGCGTGCGCCTAAACAGCGGCACGGGCACTTTCAGCGGTACTACCAACGTATACGTGGGCGTCAACCCCTACAGCGTGGCGGCGGCCGACGTGGACGGCGACGGCGACCTGGACATCCTCGCGGCCAACTATAACGCCAACACGGTGAGCATGTGCCTGAACAACGGCACGGGCACCTTTGGCAACACGGCCAGCGTGGCCGTGGGCAGCGCCCCTTACGGCGTGGCGGCGGCCGACGTGGACGGCGACGGCGACCTGGACCTCCTCACGGCCAATGCCACCGACAACACGGTGAGCGTGCGCCTGAACCAGGCACCGGTGCCGGTCCTCAGCAGCTTCACGCCCGCCAGCGGGCCGGTGGGTACCACCCTTAGCATTACGGGCACCAACTTCACCGGAACGACGCAGGTTACCTTTAGCGGAACCAGCGGCAATACTGTTACAACCGGCTACACCGTGGCCAGCAGCACGAGCATCACCGGCGTGGTGGTGCCGGCCGGGGCCATCACGGGTACGCTGACCGTGACCACAGCCGGCGGCACGAGTGCGGCCAGCAGCGGCAGCTTCACCGTGACCCCCAGCCTGAGCGGGTTGGCGTTGAGCGCGGGCAGCCTGAGCCCGGCCTTTGCCAGCGGCACGTTCAGCTACACGCTGACCGTGCCGGGCACGACGACCACGACGACCGCAACGCCGACCAACGCCCAGACCAGCGGCGGCGCTCTCACGGTGAATGGCGCGGCGGTGGCCAGCGGCACGGCTTCGGGAGCCATTGCGCTAACGCCGGGTACCAGCACCATTACGGTAGTGGTAAACCCGCCCGGTGGCGGCACGGCCACGAGCTACACCGTGACGGTGACCCGCACCCCCTGCGCCGTGACGGCCACCGCCCAGAACGTGACGGTATTCCTCGATGCCAGTGGCAACGCCGGCACCACGGCGGCCGCCGTGAACAACGGCAGCAGCAGCACCTGCGGGGCCGTAACGCTGGCCTTGAGCCAGACGGCCTTCACCTGCGCCAACGTCGGCACCCCGGTGGCGGTGACGCTCACCGTGACCGACGGCTTCGGCGGCAGCGCCACCGCCCCGGCCACCGTGACGGTGACCGACGGCCTCGCCCCCACGGCCGTGGCCCGCAACCTGAGCGTGCAGCTCAGTGCCAACGGCACGGCTAGCATCCCGGCGGCGGCCCTCAACAACGGCAGCAGCGACAACTGCACGGCCGCCGGCACCCTCGCGCTGGCCGTCTCGCAAACCGCCTTCACTTGCGCCGACCTGGGCGTTAATACCGTGACGCTGACCGTGACCGACGCCAGCGGCAACGCCGGCACGGCCACCGCCACCGTGACGGTGACGGCCGCCCCCACGGCCACGCTCACCGGCCTGAGCCCCAACCCGGCCCCGGCTGGCACGACCGTCACGGCCACCGGCACGAACCTGAGCGGGGCCACGACCCTGACCGTGAACGGCGCCACAGCCACCATCAGCGGCCTGACCGCCACGGGCTTCACCTTCGTGGTGCCGGCCGGTGCCACGGCCACGGGTAACGCGGTGCTCACGCTGCCCTGCAACCAGCGCCTCACCTCCGCCTTGTCCACGGTCTACCCCGACCTGACCGTTAGCACCGGCACGGCAGGCAGCCCCACGGCCGTACCGGCGGGCAACTACGGCACCATCACCATCACCAGCACCGGCTACGCCCAGCTGGGCGGGGCCGTGCTGGTGGCCACGGCCCTGGCCGTGAACGGTACGCTGCTCACGGCCTGCCAGGCCCTGACCGGGGCGGGCAGCTTCACACTGGCCGCCGGCAGCACGCTGGGCATCTGCGACGCGGCGGGCATCGCCGCCAGCGGGGCCAGCGGGGCGGTGCAAACCAGCGGGGTGCGCAGCTTTGCTCCGGATGCGTCCTACTTATACAACGGCACGGTGGCCCAAAGCACCGGCACGGGCCTGCCCGGCACCGTGCGCAACCTGACCATCGACAATCCCGCCCCCGTGGGCCTGAGCGCCCCGGTGGCCGTGGCCCGGACCCTGACCCTGGCCGGCAGCGGCGACCTCGCCCTCAACGGCCAGCCCCTGACGCTGCGCTCCGACGCCAGCGGCACCGCCCTGGCCGTGAACGCCGGCAGCGGCGTGGTGAGTGGTGCCACGGCCACCGTGCAGCGCTACCTGACGACGACCAACGCCGGCCTGGGCTACCGCCACTACAGCAGCCCGGTCAGCGGCAACGCCTGCACCGACCTGGCCACGGCGACCTTCACGCCGGTCTTCAGCGCCGCCTACAACAGCAGCGCCACCGTCCGGCCCGCGGCGGGCTTCCCCACGGTGCTGGGCTACGACCAGGCCCGCCTGGCCACGGCCACCAGCCCGTACACCGGCTTCGACAAGGGCTGGTTCTCGCCCGCCGCCACCGATGCCCTGGGTGCGGCCACCGGCTACGGCGTGAACCTGAACGGCACGGAGCTGGTGGACTTCACGGGCACGCTCAACACGGGCAACTACGCCCGGACGCTGGCCCGGGCGGCGGCCAACACCGGGGGCGAGGGCCTGCACCTGGTGGGTAACCCTTACCCGGCCCCGATTGACTGGTCGCGCGTCACGACCGCCGACCGGCCGGGGGTGGACGGGGCCATCTACGTGTTCGAGAGCACGGGGCCAAACACGGGCACCTACCGCACCTACGCCAACGGCCTGGGCGGCTCGCCGCTGGTGGGCTCGTCGCAGGGTTTCTTCGTGCGCGTCACGCCGGGGCAGGCCTCGGGTGTACTCACCTTCCGCAACGCGCACCGGCTGACCGATTACGCCCAGCAGGTGGCGGTGCGGCGCGGCGGGGCCGACGGGCGGCCGCTGGTGCAACTCGCGCTGGCCGGCAACGGCGGGGCCTCGGACGACCTGTTCGTGTACGCCGAGGCGGGCGCCACGGCGGGCGTGGACGCGGAGTTTGATGCCGCGAAGCTGGCCAACCCCACGGGCCTCAACCTGGCCGCCCTGGCGGGCGGCGCGGCCCTGGCCATCGACGGCCTGCCGCTGCTGGGCAGCACCCCGGTGCTTGTGCCCCTGCAAGTGGCCGTGCCGGTGGCCGGTAGCTACACCTTCACCGCCGCCCGCCTGGCCAACTTCGGCGGCACCACGGTGGTGCTGCGCGACGCGCTGACCGGCACACGCACGGTGCTCACGGCCGGCACCAGCTACCGCTTTGCCACGGCCACGGCCACGGCCAACGGCCGCTTCGTGCTGGAGTTGAACCCTGCCGCCGCCCCGCTGGCCTCGGCCGGGCAGGCCCTGGCGGCGCTGGTTCAGCTCTACCCCAACCCGGCCACCGGGCGCTTCCGCCTGAGCCGGCCCGCGGCCACGGTGGCCACGGCCACGCTGGTAAACGCGCTGGGCCAGGTGGTGCTCACCCGCGCCCTGCCCACGACCGAGACGGACGTGGACGTGCGCGGCCTGGCCACTGGCGTGTACACCCTGCGTCTGGTGCTCGACGGCACGGCCCTCACCCGCAAGCTGGTGCTGGAGTAAACGACCCGGCAGCTGCCTTCAGCGCCCGGCTTCGGACTTCGTCCGGGGCCGGGCGTTTTGCTGGGCCCCGCACCGGGCAGCCACTCGCCCCCCGCCTTTGGCTGGCCTCGCCTCGCTGGGAGCCGGGCTTATATTTGTTCGGTGAGAAGGATTCTTTCCCCGGCCTTGCCAGGTCCGGGTGCCGACTGCCCGCCCGTTGCCGGCAAAGCCGCCTTTCCCGAAACCACTGCGGCTGCCCCGGCCACTACTACCGCCATGATGCCGACCGCCGCTGCTTTTGGAAAAACCACCGACGGGGTTGCCGTGCAGCTCTTCACCCTCACCAATGCCCACGGCCTCCGGGCCGCCATCAGCAACTACGGCGGCACCCTCACCAGCCTGCTGGTGCCCGACAAGGCCGGCCAGCTCGGCGAAGTGGTGCTGGGCTTCGACGACGTGAGCGGCTACCAGAGTCCGGCGTTTCGCCGGGCCAACCCCTACTTCGGGGCGCTTATCGGGCGCTACGGCAACCGCATCGCCAACGGCCGGTTTGTGCTGCGGGGTAAGGCGTTCGGCCTGGCCCGCAACCACGGCCCCAACGCGCTGCACGGTGGCACCCAGGGCTTCGACCAGCGGGTGTGGCAGGCCACACCCGGCACCTCGTCCGAGGGCCAGTGCCTGACCCTCGAATACCTGAGCCCCGACGGCGAGGAAGGCTACCCCGGCAACCTGCGCGTGACGGTGGTGTACACCCTCACGCCCAACAACGTGCTGCGCCTGGCCTACACCGCCGTCACCGACCAGCCCACGCCCGTCAACCTCACCCAGCACGCCTACTTCAACTTCAGCCACGGCCGCCGCTCCACCGTGCTGCACCACCTGCTCACGCTGCCCGCCGACCGCTACACCGTGGTCGATGCCGCCTTCATCCCCACCGGCGAGCTGCGGGCGGTGGCGGGCACGCCCTTTGACTTTACCACGCCCCACACTGTGGGCGAACGCCTGGCGCAGGTGCCCGGCGGCTACGACCACAACTGGGTACTGAACGGCCACGGAATGCGCCCCGCCGCCACCCTCTACGACCCCGCCTCGGGCCGCCTCCTGGAGGTGCGCACCGACCAGCCCGGCCTCCAACTCTACACCGGCAACTTTCTCGACGGCAGCCTGCAAGGCCACGGCAACACCGCGTACGGTCAGTACGCCGGCCTCTGCCTCGAAACCCAGCATTTTCCCGATTCGCCCAACCACCCCAGCTTCCCCAACACCATTCTGGAACCCGGCGAAATCTTTCACTCCGTGAGCGAGTACCGGTTTGGAGTCAGGTAAGGGTCCCGGGTTTTTGCTTCAGTCTGCTGAGGGTAACAGCGGCTGCAACACCCCCAGCTACGGCCGTTTCAGTTCCGCGCGGTTCCAGTGGGCCAGGTCGGCGGCGGCGTAGGTGCTTTGCAGGAAATTGAGGATGACCGGGTACCCCGACACCCACTGCAACCTCGACCGCCGCCACGCTGCCCTCGGCTGCCGCTCGCCCACCAATCCGAACCCGACCTGAAAACACCAGCTTGTCTTGCCTCAGTGTCCATTTTTACTGGACCATCCCGGTTTCATTATCTAAATTTGTATCTTCAACCCCCGTTTTCGTCTTTTCTGCATTGATATCCCGCTGGATGTTTTATTCATTCTAACGTACAGCTTTTCTTCTCGCAAGCGCTCATGATTATTAAAAATACCAACGGTTTTGGCAAGATATATCAAACCATCGAATACGACCGCAGCAATGAATGGATTTATAGTAATTGGATTGGTTATCAGACTTATGCTGGCATTGTAGTTGGTGCCAACGCATGCTTGCATTTGATGCGGGACAACAACTGCACGCTACTGCTCAACGACAATCGTGAGGTTGTGGGCCCGTGGGACCACGCCGTGGAGTGGATTGTGACGAACTGGGCCCCGCGCGCTATTGCGCAGGGGCTCACGCATTTTGCCAACGTGGTCAGCCCCGAATCGATGGCCGCCCTTTCGGCCGAAGCCATGCATCTGGGGATAGATGGTCAGCTACAGATGCGTTCGTTTGGTGAGATGGAGCAGGCACAGGTTTGGTTGCGGGCAGTGCGCCAGTAGCAAATAAGCTCCTGCCGCCTCCAGCTTTCCGCATCCCCCAGAATGGAGGTCACCATTCCAACACATAGAGACACTGCCCCAACCCCGATTCGCCGGGACCTTACACCCGCCACGCCCCCAACCCTCCATGGCCCAACGCATCCTCTACGACGCCCCAACCCTCACCATTTCCTACAACTACGACGAAGAGTGGCTGTACCTCGACTGGCACGGCAACCTCGACGATGAAACGGTTATGGCCGGAGCGCTCAAAGTGCTCGAGTTGTTGCAGCAAGAGCGCTGCGCCAAAGTGCTCAACGACAACACCCGCGTATCCGGCCTGTGGGCCGACGCGGCCAAATGGGGCAGCGACGTATTTTTTCCGCAGCTCCACGCCGCGGGCTGCCGCTACTTCTCGTGGGTGTACTCGGCCGAGCGCTACAGCCAGCTTTCGGCCGAGCTGGCTTTGCAGCAAACCACCGCCGGCATTATTTTTATGCCGTTCCGCGAGCTGGCCACGGCCGCCGCGTGGCTCCGCAGTATGTAAGAGTTGCCCGCGCTACCATCGTGCGGCGCAGCCATAGCCCCGCGAAGAGCAAAACGACTGGCAGAAGAACCGTTGCTAAAAATTGCTGCAAACAAGCCAACTCCTTTCTGCTCCAAACTCTTGGCCAAGGCCAGTAGTAGCGAAATGGGCAATTCGTCGGGCTGCCCCGCCAGCTTTAGTGGTTTTCGGATAAGCTTTTAGACCCGACCCAGCCCGTTTACATCATTGTCCTGTCCGAGGTAAAAGCAAAAACCCCACTCACATGCTGTGAGTGGGGTTTTCTGGTGGTCGTGTAAGGAGTCGAACCTTAAACCTTCTGATTCGTAGTCAGATGCTCTATCCAATTGAGCTACACAACCATTTCCCGGTTTGGGAGTGCAAAGGTAGGCAAAAGACGGGCGCTGGTGCAAGCGAGGGCTAATTTTTTTTCAGACTGAGTTTCCAAGCAGCTTAAAATCAAGGCCGAAATTTAAGTGGCAGGGCCGGTAGCGCTGCGGCGCAACACGCGTTGCAGGGCGCGGTTAAAAACGAAGAGCAGGCCGAAGAGCGAGGCAGCCACCAGGCCCAGCAGCACTACTTTGCTCAAGGTGCCTTCGTCGGGGTCGTGCAGCAGGGCCAGCACGTCCGACGCCTTAGTGCCGAGCCAGAAGAAAAACAGGCTGCGGGGCAGCATCCCTACCACCGAGGCGGCCAGGAAGCGGCGGCGCGGCACCTGCACCATGGCCAGCACAAACGTCATCAGGGCAAAGGGGAGCACCGGCGAGAGCCGTGTGAGCACAATCAGCGACCAGCTCTGCTGCTGCAATTCATCCACTACGGCCCCGGCTTTGGGAAAGTGCCCCAGGAAGCCGCGCAGCTTGCCGTGGTCGAGGCGCAGGGCCAACTCGTAGCCCAGGGCGGCGGCCAGGGCGTAGGCCACCACCATGCCCGGCAGGCCCGCCCAGCCAACGTAGTAGCCCGTGGCAATGGCCACCAAGGTGGTGGGGGTGAGGGCAAACGCCATCGTGAACGCCACCACCGCGAAGTACCCCACGGCTGCCCCCAACCCCAGGTTGGTCAGCAGCGTGGGCCGCTCGTAGAGCAGCGCCAGCAGCGAGCCCGACCCCAGCAGCGGCACCGCCACCAGCAAAAACATGGTGAACAGGGTCGAAAAATTCTTCTGAAACAGCTCGCGGAGAAAGGTCATGGCCTAAACATACGGCGGGCGGCCTGCCCCGATTATGCATGAGTACGGGCTGTACCTTTGCCCGCCCATTTTCCCCAACCGCCAGCCGCGCCAGCGGCGTATCCGTTCCATCCGCTAAATCCGTTCGAATCTGCGATGAAATTTGCCACCAAAGCCATTCACGCCGGCGTGTTCCCCGACCCCGCCACCGGCGCCATCATGACGCCCATTTACCAGACCTCGACCTACGTGCAGTCCTCGCCGGGCAAGAACAAGGGCTTCGAGTACTCGCGCACCCACAACCCCACCCGCTCGCAGCTGCAAGCCGCCGTGGCCGCGCTGGATAACGGCCAGCACGGCATCGCCTTCGCCAGCGGCATGGCCGCCATCGACTGCCTGATGAAGCTGCTCAAGCCCGGCGACGAAGTCATCTCCACCAACGACCTCTACGGCGGCTCCTACCGCCTCTTCACCAAGGTGTACGAGCCGTTTGGCATTAAATTCCACTTCGTGCCCATGCACGACATGGCCGCCGTGCGCGCCGTGGCGAGCGAGAAAACCAAACTGATTTGGGTGGAAACGCCGACCAACCCGCTGCTCAACGTCATCGACATTGCCGCCGCCGCCGCCGTGGCCAAGGAGTGTGGGGCCTTGCTGGCCGTCGACAACACCTTCAGCACGCCCTACCTGCAAACCCCGCTCGATTTGGGGGCCGACATCGTGATGTACTCGCTCACCAAGTACATGGCCGGCCACTCCGATACCGTGATGGGCGCCCTGGTGGTAAACGACGACGAGTTGCACGAGCGCCTGAGCTTTTACCAGAACGCCTGCGGCGGCACGCCCGGCCCCCAGGACTGCTTCCTGGTGCTGCGCGGCCTCAAAACCCTGCACCTGCGGATGCAGCGCCACTGCGAAAACGGCCGCGCCGTGGCCGAGTACCT
>JANXUO010000616.1 GCA_025356245.1 Hymenobacter sp. | reverse complement strand
CGTGCGCCACACCAGCTTGCTGTCGGCGTTGGCGGCCGTGGCCGAGAAGCTCAGCAGCTCCACCGGCAGCGGGTAAGCGCCGAGCGTGAAGGTAGCCAGGGCCACGTTGGCACCGCCGAAGACGTCGGTCGTGATGACGTTCACGGCGTAGGTGGTAGCCGTCGTGATGCGGGGCAGCAGGCTGCGGTCGCTGACGAAAATCTGGCCCGTGGTGGGGTTCAGGCTCACGCCGGGCGGCAGGGCGTTGGTGGGGTTGCCGGCGGGGCCGCTGCCGCTGGCGGCGCGGGTGGTGTTGGTGCCGGTGGTGGGCAGGCCGTTGCTGGTGCTTCCGCCCACGGGCTGGCCGGTGGTGGCGTTGTAGATGAGGCCGGAGCTATTGTACTGCGCCCCGTTGGGGTCAATCAGGTAGGCCAGCACGTCGTTGTTGTTGTACTGGTTAGCCGTGCCTCCTTTGGGCGGCGTGGCGGCGTAGAACGAGTTGTTGTCGAGGCCCACCGGAATGGTGTAGAGGGCCGGAGCACTCACCGCGCCGAGGTTGTCGGTGGTAGTGTAGTTGAAGAACACGTTGCCGATAAAGCTGCCGGCGGGGTCGAAGCGCAGGTTGCTGGCTTGCGTCGGGGTCAGCACCAAGCCGGGGAAGTTGGTGGTGTTCAGCAACACGTTGCTCGTGCCGTTGAAGACATACAACACGCCCTGGGTACCCAGCGGTAGGGCCGCGATGGTGTAGCTGGCAATGGTACCGTCGGCGTCGGTGCCCGCGAGTGGCAGGATGGACAGCGGCGCGGCGGCCGTGCTGCCCTCGGGCGCTTGCAGGTTGTTCACCACGTTCTGGGCCACGGGCGCAATGTTGGCGGCGGGCACCGTTGTGGGCTGGGTATTGGCGTTGTTGGCGGGCACCGCGTCGGCCGTGCTGCTGCTGGCATCGGCCAATACACTAAAGTCAGTGGTCGGGGCCAGGAAGGTCACGGTGTTGGTCAGGGCCTGGCCCACTACCAGCGCGGTTTGGGTCGGGAAGGCTACGATGCCCGTGGCGCTGGTGTAGGTGCTGCCATCGGGGTAGGTGGCCACGGTGGCGGTGCTGCTGCTGGGCAGCTGGCCGTTCACCCGCACGGCGTTGGCCCCTGTGAGGGGCAGGCCGGTGGGAATGGTAGCCCGCGGGGCCACGGCAGCGGCCGGCGAGGGGCCGTTGTTGGTCGTCACGGCGGTGTACGTCACCGGGGCGCCGGCGGCGCTGGTGGTCGGGCCGGCCACGGTCACGGCCACATCCGCCGAGGGGGTGATGGTCACGCTCACGGCAACGGTGTTGTTGGCGGGCACCGGGTCGGTGGTGGCCGCGCTGCCGGTGGCACCGCTGGTGGCGGCCGTGGCGTAGAGCGGGCCAGTGCCCGGCGCCGCGTTCACCGTGATGGTGCGCACCACGTTGGTGCCGTTCACAAGCGAGGCAATGGCCGGGAAGCTCACCACGCCGCTGATGGGGTCGTAAGTACCAGTGCCGCCGCTCACCACCACGTTGCTCAGGCCGGGAACCAGCTGCACGGTGGTGGTCACGTTGGGGGCCGGGGTGCCGGCGGTGTTGTTGCGCGTCGTCAAGGTATAGACGATGGGCAGGCCGGCGGTTTGGGTAGCCACGTTCCGGGTGAGCAACACCTCCACGTCCGGGGCAGTAGTGGCAGCCGGGGCCGTGAGGATGGTGGGCACCGTGCTCACGTTGTTGGTCAGGTTGGTATCCACGGCCGTGCCGCTGACGGCCGCCTGGGCCGTGGGCAGCAGCACAAACACGCCGCTCGGGGCCAGGAAGCTGATGCTTCCGGCCACGGCGTTGGCCGCGCCGGGCTGCAGGTTGCTGATGGTCGGGAAGGTCACGACCCCGCTGCCGGAGTTGTAAGCGCCGCTGATGACGGCCCCGCTGGCATCGCGCACCACCACCGTCAGCGGGCTGATACCGGCCGGAAGCTGCACGGTGGTGTTCACGGTGCCGGCCACGGCCACGCCGTTGTTGGCGGTGGCCACGAAGTAGGTGAGCGGGCTGCCCTGCACGGCGGTAGCGGGGCCGGTCAGGGTCACGGCTACGTCGGCCAGGGGCTGCACGGTGGTCAGCACGCGGGCGGCGTTGTTGGCCGGCACGGGGTCAGTAGTAGCCGAGCGCACGCTGGTGGGCACGGCCAGGGTGCTGGCGGCAGTGCCGCTGCCCTGCTGCGGCAGGATAAACGACACGCCGGCGCTGGTGCCCGCGCCCGGTGCCAGGGTGGCCGTAGTGGGCAGGGTCAGGATGCCGGTGCTGGCGTTGTAGGTCGAGCCGTCGGCGTAGGTAGCCGTGGTGGTCGTGGCGCTGGTCGGGTTCAGGCCGTTCACCTGCACCGTGGCGGGGCCGCTGAGGGCCAGCGAGAGGCCGGCGGGCAGCTGCACGGTTTGCACAGCGTTGGTAGCCGGGGCGGTGCCCAGGTTGGTCATGGTGGCGGTGTAGCCCACGCGCTGGCCGGCGGCGGCCGTGGCCGGGCCGCTGATGGCAGCGGCTAGGTCGGTGCCGGTGTTGGGCGCGTTGATGGTGGTTTGCACCTGGGCCTGGTTGTCGCCCATCACCGGGTCGGGGGTGGTGCCCGTCACGCCGGCCGTGGCCGTCAGCACGCCCGTGGCCGGGGCGGTGAAGGTGACGGTGTTGAGGACGGGGCTGGCCCCCGTCACCACCTGGGTAGCAATGCCCGGGAAGGTGACGATGCCCGTGAGGCTGTTGTAGGTCGAGCCGCCGGGGTAGGTCGAAACCCCGAGTGTGGTCGAAGTCGGGGCCGCGCCGTTCACCAGCAGGCCGGCCAGGCCGGGTTGCAGGCTCAGGGTGGTGGCCACGTCGGTAGCGGTGGCGGGGCCGTTGTTGGCCTGCCGCACGGTGTAGGTCACGCTGGCGCCGGGGGCGGCGGTGGCGGGGCCGCTCACCAGCACTTGCAGGTTGGCCGCGTTGGCGTTGGCCGGGGCCGCGAGGGTCGTGACGAGCGTAGCCGTGTTGCCGGCCGGCGTGGTGGTGCCGGTCAGCGTAATCGAACCGCCCGAGGCGGGCTGCGTGAAGCTGATGCTGCGCGTGATGCTGGCCCCGCCCACCAGGGGCACGGCCGCGAAGGTCACGTTGCCGGTGCCGGAGTCATAAGTACCGCCGCCGCTCACAAACACGTTGCTGCGGCCGGGGCCGATGCTCACCACCGTGCCGACGGCCGGCTGGGTCGAAATGCCGGTGTTGGTCGTCGTCACGGTGTAGGTGCTCTGGCCGCCCTGGGTGGCCGTGGCCGGGCCGCTCAGCGCCACGCTCAGCGTGTTGGCCGGCGTCGTGCTGATGATGGCCGCCTGGCTGTCGTCGGCGGTGCCGTTCAGCCCCTGGCTGGTGCTGGTGCTGATGCTGGCCACCGCCGTCACCGACGGGGCCGTGGCGGGCTGCGTGTAGGTCAGGTACGAAGCCACCGACTGCCCGCTGGTCAGGCTGGTAATGCCGGCGTACGTTACCAGGCCCGTGGCCGGGTTGTACGTAACCGACCCACTGGCCGCCGCAAACGTGACGATGCCGCCGCCGCCCACGGTGCCCGTCAGGCCCTCTACCTGCACGTTATTCAGGCCCAAAGGCAGTTGCACCGTAGCTACGGTGGCACTGGCCGTACTCGGCCCGGCGGGGTTGTTAAACGTCACGTCGAAACGCGCCGGGCTGCCCGCCGCGACTGGCGTGGCTAGCGGCGCGATGGTAGCCGTCACGTTGGCTACCGGTGTCACGTTGGTGTTCAGCGTGAAACTGTCGGGGGCGATGTTGTCGCCCTGGTTCGTGGTCGTCGTTACGTTGCTCACGAGGGCCGTCGAGCCCAAAGCCACCGGGGCCGTGAAGGCGAAGGTGAAGACGTTGCTTGCGCCCACGGCCAGCGAGGCAGCCGGCGGGAAGGTAATCGTCGTCACGGCCGCCGCGCCGCTGCCCACGGTGGCAAACGTAGTACCGGAGTAGCGCGTAGTGAGGTCGGTCGTTTGGGCCGGGGTGAGGCTGGCCCCGGTGGGCAGCGTCACGGCTTGCGTCACGCCAGCGGCCGGGCTCACGCCCACGTTGGTGAAGGCCACCGTGAAGGTGCCGCTCGGCTGGCCCGCGCCAATCGTGGCCGGGCCGGCTAGCTGGGTCGTCACGTCGGCGGGTTGCAGCACCGTCACCACCCCCGAGTATTCCGACGTGATGCCGCCGCTCACCAGCGTGGCCGTGGCCGTCAGCACCGAACCCAGCGCCACATTTATCTGACCCGCACCGGCACCAATTGGGATGGTGAAGGTGAAACGGTTGGTGTTGTCGGTGCCTTGCAGGATGCCGTTCACGGCGCCGGGGCCGTACGTGCCGGTGCCTCCGTTGGTGTCGGTGGCGAGGTTATTGTTGGCGCCGCCCACGGTGCCGCCTTCCGTCACGGTGCCTAGGTACAGCGGGCCTTCGCCGAAGCTGCTGGCATCGGCCGTAGCCGCCGGCGAGGTCAGGGCCGTGTTGAACAGCTCGATACGGGTGCCGGGGCGGGCAAAGCCCGAGAGCACCAGGTTGCCGCCCGATACCCCGGCCGATTGCAGCACGGGGAAGTTCAGCAGCCCGTTGCCGCCAATGGCCGAGGCGTTGTCGGTGCGGCCGTCGTTGTCGTTCAGGTCGTTGATGGTCACGCGGGTCGGGCCAGAGGCCGGAGCGCCGGTGCTCTCGTTGTCGCCCGAAGCCAGCAGGTTGATGCCAAGCTGCCCGTTGTTGAAGACAGCGTTGCGGATAATCGTTGTCGAGCCGGCCACGTTAGGCGTGTTCGTGCCGGGGCGCACCAGCAGACCGTCGCCGATGTTATCGCGCACAATGTTCAGCGTCACGGTATTGCCCTGGCCGAAGGCGCGGAGGCCGGCGGTTTCGGTGCCGCCCGCGCCGTTGCCTTGCAGGGTGTTGCCGGTCACGGTCACGCCCCCGTTGGTGCCGGCAAAGTCGATGCCCGAGCCCAGGTTGTTGATGACCAAGTTGTTCACCACCTGGCCCTGGGCATTGCCCATCCGGATGCCGTCGGCCGCCAGGGCCAGTTGGGCATTGCTGCGGATTTCGTTGTTCTGAATGTTCACGCTGGTGGGCGTGGCGTTGGCCAGGTTTTCGATGCCGCTGGCCCCGTTGTAGGCAATCAGGTTGTTGGTAAGCTGGGCCGATACCGTGCCCGCGCTGAAGCCCGTGAGCCAGATGCCGTGGCCGGTGCTGCGGGCGCCGGTGCCGGGGTCGGCGAGGGCGGTGGCGGCGCTGCCGATGACGTTGCCCGTTATCAGGGTGCCGCTCAGGGCGGCGGTGGTCACGCGGATGTTGGCCCCGCTGACGTTGCCCGTGCCGCCGCCGCCCGTGTTGCCAAAGCCGAAGATACTGAGGCCCCGCACGGTTTCGCCGGTGTTTTCCAGGCTCAGGCCCACGTCGGAGCCGGTCTGGCTTTGGGTGCCTACCAGCTGCACTTCGGGGCCGTTCAGGGTCGGGAAGGTCACGTCGTCGGCGGTGCCGATGATGCCATCGACTCCCACTCCTACCGTGCCGCCCGCGCCCAGGGTCGTGTTGTTGCTGTTGGCAATGTTCACGGTCTGGGTCGTGCCGTCAATCGTCGTGTTCTTGTCCGTCAGGCCCGGCAGGGCCGAGGCGGGCGTAATGATAGCCACGCCGCTGCCACTGAGCTGGTTGGCCGGACCGCCGCTACCGGCAGCCAGCAAACCGGGGTGGGCCGCGCCGTCCGAAATCATGAAGATGCTGGTTTCGATGCCGGCGGCGGGGTCCGAGCCGCCGTTGGTGTTGGCATCCTGGTTCATCAGGCCGTTGGGCAGGGCGTTCGAGTTGGTGATGAACTGGCGCAGGGTGCCCTGGCCGGTGTCGTTGGTGTTCACCACGGCGTCGAAGTTGAAGCCGAAGTCCACCCCGGTTACCAGGGTAGCGCCCACCGTTACGGCGGCCACGCTTTGGGCCGTGATGGTGTTCAGCGCGAAGCCGCCCACCGAGAAGGAGCTGGTGGTGTAGCTCGCGAAGAGGCCGTTGTTCACCGGCGTCACGTCGCCCAGCGAGGCGCCGCCGTT
Organism: Hymenobacter sp.; assembly: GCA_025356245.1. Taxonomy (GTDB): domain Bacteria; phylum Bacteroidota; class Bacteroidia; order Cytophagales; family Hymenobacteraceae; genus Hymenobacter. The sequence goes on along the minus strand of JANXUO010000616.1, from coordinate 10,913 downwards.
GATGCTCACGCTCACCGTCTGGTCGGCGCTGGCGTTGTTGCGCTGGGCCGTGCGGAAGCGCACCGAGTAGGTACCCACCGGCAGGCTGAAGGTCTGGCTGATGGTGCTATTGCCCTGCAACACCCCCACCTGCACCCCTTGCGGAGTTGGGAGAAACGAGCCGTAGCCCGTGCCACTGGCAATGCCCGAGCCGTTGAGGCCCGACTGGGCCTGGAACGTCCAGCTACCACCGGCCGGGTTGAACTGTACGCTGTTGGGCGCCAGCACCGGGGCTTCAAAGCTGGCGTTGGCCGGCCCACCCGAGACGGCCACGGTGCCCGTCACGAGGTCCACAATCTCCACCTGGTCGAGGAAGGCGGCCACGTCGTCATTGCCCGTGTTCAGGCCCGTGAAGGTGAGGGTTACGCTGCCGGTGCCGGTGTTGGCAATGCCGTCGGTCTGAGTGGGGCTTTCGCCGCCCACGCGGTTGCCGTCGTCGCTCAGCACGCCGCCCACGGTGTTGCGCCGGAAGGTTTGCACCGGCAACACACCCGCCGCAGCGTTGTTGCGCACCGACTTCACGGTGTTGTTCACCACGCGCACCTGGTAGTTGCCGGTGGGCACGGCCGCGAAGCCGTAGCTGCCATCCGAGCCCGACGTGGTGGAGCCCACGAAGGCCCCGGCGGCGGTATACAATTCCACGCGGGTGCCCGCCGAGCCAATGAGGCCCGAGGTGAAGCCCGACGTGGCGGCCGTGGCCGAGGCGTTGGCCGTGGCGTAGTTGCGGCCCGCGCCGCCGCCGTAGTTCACGTCGTCAAAAATCTTGCCCGCCAGCGCGTTGGTTGCGATGATGACCACGCTGGCCGGCGGCAGCGAGCCGTCGTTGTTGGCCAGGCGCGGGTCGAGGTCGCCGGTGCTGGTGCTGGTAGCCACGGCCTGCACCGTCTGGTTGGGCATCACGAAGGTGATGGTGTTGGTCAGCACGTTGGTGCTGGGCAGGCTGCCGGGGGCCAACGTGCCTACCACCGGGAAAGTAACGAGGCCCGTGGCGCTGTTGTAGGTAGCACCGCCGGGGTAAGTAGCGGTGGTGCTGTTGATGCTGCTCGGGTTCTGACCGTTAATCTGGACGCTGCTCAGGGGCAGGTTGGGGCTGATGAGCACGCTCTGGGTCACGTTGCTGGCCACGCCCAGGCCGTTGTTAAGGGTCGTCACGGTCAGCGTTACGCTGCTGCCGGGGGCTTGCGAGGTGGCGCTGCTGCTGATGGTCGTTTCCACGTCGGCCGGGCAGGCGCCCACCACGTTGGGCACGTCGCCCCGCGTGATGCCGATTTGGAGCTGGCCGAGCGCCGCCGCGCCCACGCCCGAGCCGTACTGCACAAAGCCGAAGGTGGTGCCGTTGGTGCCGGGAGTCAGGTCCGACGTTGCGCTCACGCCCGACGAAGCAAAGGCCAGGCCGCCGGCCCCGCCGCCGCCCGGCCCGTGGGGCGAGCCGCCGCCGGTGTTCGAGCCGCCGTTGCCGCCCTTGGCCAGGATGGTGAGGTTTTGCAGCACCGCGCTGCCGGCGTTGCCGCTGGAGGCCCCGCACAAAATCAGCGCCGAGCCACCCGCGCCGGCCCCGCCCGAGGCGTCGTTCTGGGGCACGAAAGGCATTGAGGACCCGCTCACGTCGATGGTGCCCGCGCTGCTGCCCACGTTGGCCGCCCGAATGAGCACCAGGCCGCCACCGGGCGCCCCCGAGCTGGCAAAGCCGTCGCCGTTCTGGCCGTTGCCGGTAGGGCCGGTGTAGAGGCCGGCATTACCGGGGTACGTGCTCACGGGCAAGGCCACGGTGCCGTTGTTGGTGGTACCGCCGCCGCCGCCGCCCATGATGAAGCGGCTGGCCGTGGCCTGGGTGAAGTCGGCCCCGCCAAAGCCGCCGGTGGCGAAGTTTGAATCCCAGGCGTTGCCGCCCACGCCGCCGCGGCCGGCGTTCGAGCCGCCGCCGCCGCCGGTGTTCTGGTCGTTGGAGCCGGGCCGGCCGTCGGTGCCGCCGCCGCCGGCGTTGCCGGGCGCACCGCGGGCGCGGTCGCCGCTGGGGTAGCCGTCGGCGAGGGTGCCGGGCAGCAGGGCCGTGCGCACGGGATTGGTCGTGCGCGTGTCGAGCACGGGCGTGGCTGGCGCGGTGGGCCCACCGGCTTTGTAGGCCTGAAAGTAGTCCTCATCGTAGAGGTAGCGCGGGGTGCCGGCCGTGCCTTCGCCCTTGTTGGCGTTGGTGGTGCTGCCAGCCGAGGTGCGGTAGTCCGAGTTCTGGCCGCCCGCGCCGCCCAGCTGCTGGCCCGCGCCGCCGCGGAAGCCGCGGCCGGCCATGTCCATCTTGAAGCCGTTGAAGTTGAGCGTGCCGTTGATGTCGAGCACCATTACGCCGCCCGTGCGGCCATCCCAGCGCGGGGCTGCGATGTTGGCCGTCAGGTCCACGTTGCGGTAGAGCGGAATGCGAATTACCTGGTAGCGGCGCTGGCCGCTGCTGGCCGTGGCATCGGCGTTGCTGAAGGCAAAGCCCAGGGGCTGGGTCAGGTTCACCAGGCCGGTGCCGGCGTTGTAACCCGTCACCACCGAGTACTCGTAGGTGCCCGCCGTGAAGTTATTGTTCAGCAGAATGCCGCTGCCCACCACGTCGCCGCCCAGGCCGTCGCCATAGGCGTTGGTGTTGGTGAAGTCGAGGTCGCCGCCCTGCATCTGCATGAGCATGATGAGGTCGCCCACGGCCAGCGGGGTGCTGCTGCCAGCCGTGGCGGCCGGGCCTACCGTCAGCGAGGTTGCGCCGGCGGCCACGGTGCCCAGGCCGGGGTAGTAGGTGTTGAAGTTGCCGTTGGCCAGGGCCACATCGGTGGTGCTGGGCGCAATGCAGAGCAGCGTGGCGGCCTGCCCCACCACCACGGTCGTGATTTTAGCCGCGCCGTTGGTGCCGTTGTTGTTGGCCATCACGGGGTCGCCGTCGGCGGAGGTGCTTGTGGCCGAGGCCACGGCGCTCACCGAGCCGCCGCTGTTGAGGATGGTGCCAGGGAAAGTGGGGCCGTTGAAGCGCACGGTGTAGCCCACGCTGGCGCCGTTGGCCAGGGTTGAAATCGTGCCCCAGGTTACGTTGCCGGTGGTGCTGTTGTACACCCCGCCGTTCGAGACGATGACGTTGCTCAGGTTGGCGGGCAGCACGGCGCTTAGCGTCACGCCCACGGCCGTGCTCGGCCCCAGGTTGGTCGGCACCACGGTGTAGAGCACCGTCTGGTTGGTCAGCACCCGCGTGGGGCCGCTGATGGCCACCACGATATCGGCCACCTGCGTGGGGTTGATGAAGGCTGTGCCCGTGTTGTTGCCGGGGGTGGGGTCGGTGGTGCCGGTGCTGGCCGTGGCCGAGGCGTTTACCGTGGTGCCCAGCATCGAGAAGGCAATGTTGCGGCTCACGCTGGCCCCCGCCGCCAGGGTACCGGCGTTGGGGAAGGTAGCCAGGCCGGAAACGGTGTTGTACACGCCGCTGTTGGAGAGGGATATGCCCGTCAGGTTAGCCGGCAGCTGAATGCTCAGCGTGACGTTGGTGGCCGGGCCGGGGCCGTTGTTGGTGGTGGTGGCCTCAAAAAAGGTCAGCCCGCCCTGGGGTGAGGTAAAAATCTGGGTGCCGCCGGGGCCGGTTACGCCGCGTACCACCGTGGCCAGGTCGGCCGCCAGCGCCACCGGAATGGTGTAGGTAGCGGTGCCGCTCACCTGCCCCAGGTTGTCGGTAGCGGTGAAGGTGAAGGTCGCATTGCCCACAAACACCGACGAGGGCTGGTACGTGAGCTGACCGATGTTGGCCGCCGGAATGCTGAGGGTGCCCGTCACGGGGTTGCCCTGGTAGAACAGGGTGCCGCTGCTCACCGGGCCGTTCACGGTGTAGCTGGCCACGCTGCCATCGGCATCGGTGGCGCTCAGGCCGGGGTTCAGGGCCACGGCGGGGCTGGTGTTGGGCAGGGTCACGTTGGTGGTGTTGGCCACCACCGGCGGAGAGTTGAGAATCGGAATGGTGTAGGTGGCCCCGCCGGTGGCGCCCGCCGGCGGGGTGTAGGCGCTGGCGTTGCTGGTGCGCCCCTGGTTGTCAGTCGCGCTGAACTGGAACGTCACATTGCCCGTCACCGAGCCGCTGGGGTCGAAGGTGAGGGTAGCGGCCTGGGCCGGCGTCAGGGCCTGGCCTACTACTACAGCCGTGCCGCCCAGGGCCAGCACCCCGCCCGTGGGCAGGCTCACGATGTTGTAGAAGGCAATGGTGCCGTCCGAGTCGGTGCCGCTCAAACCGGGCGACAGCGTAGTGGCTGCCGCCGAGCTGAGGATGCCGGCGTTGGTGGCCGCCGTGGCCACCGGGGCCGCGTCGGCCGTGGCCGGGCCATTGCACAGCGCGTAGGCCGGAATGATGGTGCGGGGCAGCGCATCCGGGCCGCCCTGGTAAAACAGGTTGACGTTGGCCCCGCCGCCACCTTGCCCGTACAGCAGCTGCAGGTCATACAGCCCGGTGCTGGCCGCCACAAAGGTGCCACTGCCGTCGCGCGCGCCGTGCCCGCCGCCGTTGTTAACGAAGAGCGACGTGGCGCTGTTGGCCGAGCCCGGCACTGCCCCCGCACTGGGCAAGGTGGTGGCCGCGAAAGTCGGGGTGGCGCTCAGTGCGTCCGGCCCCACAAACAGGAAAGAAGCATCGTCCGAGTTTACCGTGAACGTGTAAGTGCCCGCCTTTAAGTAAACACTGCCCCGGTACCGGGCCGAAAACGTCTGCGGCGGAGCTCCCGCCGCTACGCTGGCCGACACCGGAAACGCGCCGCCGCCATTGAGGAAGTTCACCGTGGCATCTACCTGGCGCTGCCCCGGGGCCGTGGCCAGAAAGGCACTGACGGCTCCGGTGGCCAAAGTGCTGATGTCGCCGGCGTAGTATTCGGCCGTCAGCCCGCTCGCGTTAGTCGAATTATTCAAAAAAGAAGGCTGGCAGCTGGCCGATACGGTGATGGTCAGCGTGGCCGCGCTGGAGGTCAGCCCCTGCGTGTCCTGCACGTTGTAGGTGGCCGTGGCCACGCCCACAAAGCCCACTGCGGGCGTAAACTTCACCGAGCCGCTGGGCTCGCCCACGGTGGTGAAGGTGCCGGCAGCCGTCACCAGGGTATTATCCTGGGTGCCGGTACCCGGAATCAGGTCAATCGTGCTGCCCACCACGCCCGTAGCGGGGGCCGTGAAGGTGTCGTTGGTGGTCACTACCGTCGAAACAGCCGTGCCTTGCACCGTGCTGTTCGCGTCGTTCACGGCCACCGGGTTGGCACCGGCCACCAGCGGGATGGTGTAAGTAGCGCCACCCGTGGCACCGGCCAGGGTGCTGTAGGCCGTGGCACCCGCCGTGCGGCCGCTGTTGTCGGTCACGGTGAAGGTGAACGAGGCGCTGCTGCCCGCAAAGCCGCTGTTGGGCTGGAAGCTCAGCGTGGCCGCCTCGGCCGGCGTGAGGCCCACGCCCGCTACCAGCGTGGTGAGCGTGCCGTTGATGGTGGCCACCAGCGTGCCCGCCCCGACCGGCGGCAGAGTCATCAGTTGAAACCACGCCAGGGTGCCGTCCGAGTCAGTCCCGCTCAGGCCGGGAGCCAGGGTCACGGCCGAGGGGCTGCTCTTGCCGATGTTGGCGTTGGTAGCGTTGCTGGCCACCGGAGCGGCGTTGGCGCCGGCCGGACCGGCGCAAAGGGCCGAGTTGGGCACTACCGCAAAGCCCGTGGTCTGACTCAGGCCCGGCGCGTAGGAAAGGGTAAGGTTGGTGCCGCCACCGCCCTGGCCAAACAGCACCTGCAGGTCGTAGAGTCGGGTGCTGCCAGTGGCCGTGAAGTTGGCCCGTACTGGGTTGTTGTTGTTGTAGTTGGCTTGGGCAATCAGGGCCGTAGCCGTAGCAGGAGCCGTTGTAAGCGCATTGTTGGTGCCCGAGGGGTCGCCCAGCCACACGTAGGCCGCATCGTCGGCCACTACCTGAAACGTGTAGTCACCAGGAGCCAGCAAAATGCTGCCCCGAAACCGGGACGAGTACGCAGTGGGCTGAATGGTGCTGCCCGTAGCCGGGGGCAAAATGCTGCTCACGGCGCACCAGCTCGCGTCGGTGCCGTAGTTCAGCTGGGCATCGTTGCGTCGCAGGGCGGGCAGCGCGTTCACCAGCGTCGTGCGGTTGGCATCGCTCAGGCCCTGTAAGTTGGTAGCGTAGTAGTCGGCGGTCAGCCCGCTCAGCACCGTGCTGTTGTTGAGGTAGCTGGCTTGGCAGCCGGCCACCACCACGTTCACCGTAATGGCCGCCGTGTTCGAGGTCAGCCCCTGGCTATCCTGCACCGTGTAGCTGGCCGTAGCCGTACCCGCGAAACTGCCCGTCGGCGTAAACAGCACCGACCCAGCCGGGGCGCCCACCGTAGTGAAGGTGCCGCCTGCCACCGCCACGCTGTTGTCGATGGCACCGCCCGGCACCAGGTCAATTGTGGCCGTGTTGAGGCTCGTGGCTGGCGCGGTGAAGGTATCGTTACCCAGCAAGCTGAAGGTTACGTTCGTGGCCGAGGGTGTGGTCGCCGCGTCGGCCACCGCCGTCGGGGCCACCTGGGTGCTGATGGTGTACGTGTTACCGGCCGTGCCCGCCAGCGTGGTGGTAACCGCCGCCGCGCTCGTGCGGCCCTTCTCGTCCGTCACGTTAAATTTGAACGATACCGTGCTGGCCCCTGCCGCTGGCGTAAACGTAAGCGCCGCTGCCTGCGCCGCCGTCAGCGACTGGCCTGCCAGCACGGTCGTCCCGCCCGATTGCAGAAGGCCCGAGGCTGGCAGCGTAATGATGTTGTAGCGGGCATTGACAATGGCCCCGTCCGAATCAGTGGCGCTCAGGCCAGGCGAGAGCGTGGTGGCTCCCGAGCCAGTGGGCAGCACTGTGTTGGTGCCGTTGCTGGCCACCGGAGCAACATTGGCCGCCGCCGGGCCGGCGCACAGGGCCGTGTTCGGCACCACCGTGAAGCCCGTTGTCTGACTCAGGCCCGGTGCCGTGCTGAGTATCACCGAGCCGGTAGCGCCATTGCGCTCGTAGAGCAATTGCAAATCGTAAAGCCCGGTGGTGGGAGCATTGAAATTGCCCCGGTAGGTGCCCGAAGCGTTTCCGCCCAACAAGGCCGAAGTAAGCACGGGCGTGGGCGTGAGGGCGGTGCCGCCCACCCACAAGTAGGCCCCGTCGTTGGTCGACACCACCTGAAACGTGTAGTTTCCGGCGGTGAGCTGAATGCTGCCCCGCTGCCGCAGCAGAAAGGCGTTCGTATTGGCCGGTGTGGGGCTGCCAAACGCTGCTGCGTTGGCAAAATTGGCCTGCGCATCGTTGCGCCGGATGGTGGGCCCCAAGTTGAAAGCTGCCAGCGCCGCCTGGCTGCTCAGCGACGCCCCGGTGCGGGTGATGAACTCGCTTGTCAGCCCACTGGTCGTGGTCAAGTTGTCGAGGTAGCTGGGCTGACAGCCGGCCGGCTGCGCCCACGCGGGTTGACAAAAAGCTGCAAGGACCGCAAGGGTCGCCACGCTCAACCGTAAGAATGCTTTCATGTTGGGTACAGTGATTGGTAGAGAATGAGCAAAATTACCTGAAAATCAGCTAAAAGAAAGCTGATTTCAAGAAACGGTCTTCAACTCTCGTCAGGGCGGCCTGTGTGCTGTGCGGACGCGCAAACGAACAGTTGTTGAATAATTTAAAGCAAAATTATGAGCAACATAACCAAAAAACGCAAAAAAATAAGATTAATTAAAAATTAGTCTGGATTACTTATATTAAGTTTCTGGATTGACTTTTTATGAGTTGGGCATCAAACTACGCTGCAAATATTCACGGTTTATTGAAGCAAATATTTTTTAATTCGTTGGACAGGGGAACATCCTCGACTAGCGCCCGTGGTTTCGCCATTTGGCAAGCCATAAAAATAGAGATTGCCCCAAACGGTCAGTCAAAATTGATACGCTAGCAAATTATTTGGTTATAAATTTTAATGCCTAAAATAAAAATATTGTATTTACTATGATATTTTGACTTGTTTGTCGCTACCTGTACCCCGCTGGCCTACAAACCAGCTCGGAGTGGGCCAGCGTGCTATCCGCAACGAACAACCAAGAACATACCACGGAACACGAGCTGGGAAGCGGGTTAGTCAACAGGCACATGGCGTAAAAGGTTGCTGCTCATGGTGCACGAGTTACTGTCCAAGCCACATATGTACGCTTGCACCCACAGGCTGGATTTAGGCTTTCGGGCTTTGAATAGACTGCCGCCCCAAAGTTTTTAAACCCTGCCAGCCCTCGCGTGCCAACCACGGGGTGCGCTACTGTCAAATAGGCGCAACAACATTATTCGGCCAACCACGATGTGGTGAACGGCAGCGCGGCGCGTTTACCGAAGCCCACGGCCGGTGGGGGGAAACCCGGAGGCCGTGGTTGGCAACCGCGGCTTTGGCCCGCGCCAAGTCATTCTGTTGCCGGTAGCCGGGCCGAGTAACCGGACCGGCAAAGAAAAAGTCATTGCTCGAATTGCATTTTTCGCGGGTTCGCTGAAAACCTTAGCTGCCCTGCACCAGCGCGATTTCCGCCGCGCTCAGGCCGTAGAGCTCGTACACCAGCCCGTCCAGCTCAGCATCGAGTGCGGCCAGGTGCTGGCGCTGGGCGGCTTGCTGCTGCCCGTGCTGCTGGTGGTAGCGCAGCCACTCGTTTTTTTCGGGCAGGGCCAGGTCGCGGCGCAGGCTTTTTTGCAGGGCCAGGCTCCAGGGTTTCCAGGCCTGGGCCGGGGCCAGCTTGCCCGTGAGCGGGGCGCTCAGGCCCAGCTCGGCGCGAAGCAGGGCGGCAAAGTCGGCCTCGGCCGCGTGCAGGGTGCGGTGCCCGGTGAGCAGCGCGTCGGCCAGGGCGATGAAGGGGCGTTGGGCGGCGGGGGGAATTTGTTTGATGGGCAATTCTTTAAATTCCCCAATTTTTATTTTGGGAAAAAGCGCATCGAACTCATTGCTCGAATACCTGAAATAAAAGCTTAATAGCTTGGAGACGAGAAGCGACTGAACGTAGTAAATATCTACCAGTTGCTCACTTTCGAGCGGGATGGCGATAAATACGCTCTGGTCAATTTTGAAGTCTTCTTCGAGGACAGTGGCAATCAGCGTTGCGCCAAGCACTTGACGAAGCACCAGCCGCTTGCCTTGAAAAAAACGTGGCTCGCGTGGCGCTGCCAACCACGGGCCGTAGCTGATGAAATGCTCGCCGTCCCACTGAGTGAAAAACCGCCCGATGTGCTTGCCGCGAACTTCAGGCACGAAGGTTTCATCCTTTCTAAAGTTCGCGTGGTACGCTTTGGACCGTATTATTTCCTCTGATTGCCCCCGGTATTTATCGTAAGGATTGATACCCCGCGTCACCTCAAACAGTTCTCCTAACGGCTTGCTTGCCGCCCGCACTTTTGCCAGAATATCGGTCACTTCAACTCCCGATTCCACATCAAATACCAGCCTGTCGTTGTTCTCAAAGCGGCTTTGATTCGTCAGATGCTTGGCGACACTTTCGCCGCCGATGAATTCATTAATTTCAAACGTTTCGCCGGTTGATTCACGTTGGGCGACGAAAATCATTGTGTCAACGGACGCATCGGGAAACACATTGGATAGGTTGGGCGTGATGCTCAAAAGCTGCAAGGTGTCGAGCACAAAGCGCCGTACTTCCGACATCATCATGTTTTTCATCCAAGAATTGGGCACGATGTAGCCAATTGCGCCTTTTGGATTCAGCAGCTTGACTCCCTTCTCAATGAAAAGCAAATAGAGGTCAAGCTGATACTGTGCGGTTTGGTACTCGCGGATGAAGTGCTGTTTTAGCTGAGTAGTGGCTATTTTGGCATACGGCGGGTTTCCCACCACCACGTCAAAGCCGCCGTTGGCGAATACTTCGGGGAAGGCTTGGTGCCAGTCGAAGGCGCGGGTGCCGGCCACGGTGGGGTCGGCGATGAGGGAGTTGCCGCAGCGGATGCTGTGGTCGAGGGCGGTGAGGGGGCGGCCGGGGTTGGCGGTTTGGAGCCAGAGGCTGAGGCGCGAAATCTGGACCGATTCGGGGTTGAGGTCCACGCCGTAGATATTGTGTTGCAGGATGTGGCGGTCGAGGTCGAAGGCATCGTACTGGCCGGCGCGGAGTTCGGCCAGGGCCTCGTTCACGGCCTGCCCCTCGCGAAAGAGGTAACCAAAGGCTTCGTTGAGAAACGCGCCGGAGCCGCAGGCGGGGTCGAGCACCCGGATGGCGCGCAGGCGCTGGCCGTAGGCTTCCCAGGCGGCCAGGTGCTGCTGCACCCGCGCCGTGGGCACGGCCAGCCCGCCGCCGCCCTGCCGGACGCGGATGCTGGCGCGGTCGGCGTCGCTCAGGTCGGGCAGCGCGTCGAGGCCGGCTTCGCGGCGGCGCTCGCGGAGCCAGCCGCCCACGGCCTGGCCCACGATGTAGCGGGTGATGTAGTCGGGGGTGTAAAAAATGCCGTCCTGCTTGCGCTTGCTTTGCTTGGCCGTGGGCGGGGCCTCGCCCGAGAGGCGGGCACGCTCGGCCTCCAGGTCGGCGAGGCTCTGCTCGAAGATGTGGCCCAGTATGTTGACGTTCAGCTCGGAAGCGAAGTCGTAGCCCTCCAGGTCGATGACCGTTTTAAGCGTGCGGTCCTTGATGACGAGGGCATCGAGGGCGGCGTCGGGGGCAAAGAGGCCGCCGTTGAAGCGGTTGATGCCGGCGGTGGGGTTGCCCAGGTTGAAGATTTCGCCCTGCGCCTTTTCCGGCTGGCGCATCATGTCGTAAATGCCGCGCACGCCGTCTTCGATATACAAAAACGCCCGCCGCTGCCCACCGCCGTCCACCAGCTTGATCGGCTGGCCGGTGACGAGGTTGGACATGAACTGGGTGGC
>JANXUO010000607.1 GCA_025356245.1 Hymenobacter sp. | reverse complement strand
CCGCAACCTGCGCCGCTACCTCACCGGCGGCGGCTTCCTGCACATTGACGACAATTACGGGCTGGACAAATTCATCCGCCCCGAAATGAAAAAGGTCTTCCCCGAGCTGGAGTTCGTGGAGCTGCCCTACTCCCACCCCATCTACCATCAGAAATACCAGTTCCCCAGAGGCTTACCCAAAGTCCACGAGCACGACGGCAAGCGGGCGCAGGGCTTTGGGCTGATTTACAAAGGCCGGCTGGTGTGCTTCTACAGCTTCGAGTGCGACCTCGGCAACGGCTGGGAAGACCAGGGCACCTACCCCGAGGACTCGCCCGCCACGCACGAGGCGGCCCTAAAAATGGGCGCCAACCTGGTGAGCTACGCCGTGAGCGAGTGAGGTAGTCAGTGGTCGGGCGAATTGCCCAAGGGCTTCGTCCGGCCACTGCGGTTTGAACGACTCGCACTAAAACGGCCGTTCTGAGGCAGCATACGGCAGTGGCCGGACGAACCCTCCGGGCATTCGCCCGACCACTGGGCTACCGCACCCCTTGCTCCGGAAAACGGCCCGGAATGGTGCGGTAAAATGCCTTTATCTTTTCCTCATCGGCCGCGTAGTCGCCCGTCGGATAGACGGCTCCGGCTACGCCGGCTTCCTTTTTGGCGTAGTTGAGGTAGCCGAGTTGAATAGGAACATTGGCTTCGACGGCAACAAAATAATAGCCTTTGCGCCAGCGCGGCTGGTACTTGCGGGTACCTTCGGGGGTGATGAGGATGACCAACTCGTCGTTGTCATTAAATAACTGTATCATTCCGTCCACCAGGCTGTTGTTCTTGCTACGGTCCACGGCCAAGCCGCCGACGGAGCGCACGAGGCCACCGAGGAGCCAGTGGGTAGTCCACTCCTTCTTGACGGTGAAGCGCACGTCCAGGTCCATCAAGTAAAAGGCCCCACGGGCAAATATCAAGTCCCAATTGCTGGTGTGGGGAGCCGCAATCATCATGCTTTTCTTGATGGCCGGGTCGGCCCAGGTGCCGATTTTCCAACCGGCCACCCAGAACACGAATTTGGCGATGTAGTACCAGGTGGTAGACGTTTTGCGGGCCATATTTTTCTTCAATGAGTGAGTTGGTGAATGAGTGATTGGGAGAAAAGCGGCAAAATGATGGACGTTGGGCAAAGAAACGAACGGGCAAATTTCAATCGGTCGAAGCAGCTTCGCGCCATTCACTCATTCACTCATTCGCTCATTCACTCATTGGACAACAAGGCGAACAGCGCGGCTGCGTGGCTCAGGGTATAGCGGTAGCCGATGTCGAAGAGCTCCGTCCCTTTTTTGTAGCCCAGCGGGGCGTAGTGGCGCAGCTCGGGCGGCTCCAGCAGCAAATCGCACAGCGGCTTACGTGCCGCCGTGTTGGCGTTGATGGCCAAATGCAGCGTGCGCTCGATGAGCCGGCGGAAGGTCGGAATACGGGCTTCGTGGTTGATGGGGTTGCAGTGCGCGCCCACCACGCGCAGGCCCGGCCGGCCCAGCAGCGGCTCCACGGGCAGGTTGTTGAGCAGGCCGCCGTCCACCAGCTGCCGCCCCTGGTACTCCACGGCGCGGTAGAGGATAGGCACCGCCGACGAGGCCAGCAGCGGCGGCAGCAGCGGCCCTTCGGTGAAATAAACCGACTCGCCCGCAATCAAGTCGGTGGCCACCAGGGTCAGCGGCAGACGTAAGTCGGCGAAGCTGGTAACATTGCCCAAATACTTACCCAGCAGCCCTTCCACGGCGTCCATGTACAACAAGCCGTAGCGGCTAAAAGCCGGCCGCGTCAGCCGGGCCACGTTGGTGTCGAGCAACAGCCGCAGGATTTCGCGGGGCGCAAACCCCGCCGCGTAAAACGTGCCCGCAATGGCCCCCGAACTCACCCCCGACAGCTGGGCCACCGGTATTTTCAACTCATCCAACGCCGCCAGCACGCCCAGGTGCGCAATGCCCCGGGCACCTCCACCCGAGAGGGCCAACCCAATTTTGTTCGTGTTCGCTGCTTCAGTTCTTGTCTCAAGCGGTGATTGCCGCTGGTTGGCCGGCGACGGGTTACCACTTGAAGACGTTTGCATAAAAATTTATTAACCAGCAGCCTACTACAAGAAACCTAAAGTTCCGCCAGCAGCACGGTGTCCTGCACCCGCACGCCGCGCTCGGTGTGCTGTACGGTGCACGCCTCGTTTGCGGCGTCGTGCTCCAAAATCAATACCCAATTTTCGTCGGCGGCCCGGCGCAACACGGCTTCCTTTTCGGCCAGGGTTTGCAGGGGGCGCATGTCGTAGCCCATCACATACGGAAGGGGTAAGTGGCCCACACTGGGCAGTAAATCGGCCATAAAGGCCAGGGTACGGCCCCGGTACTCCAGCACCGGCACCATCATTTTTTCGGTGTGGCCATCGGCGTAAATAATTTCCCGAAACTGCGGCAGCACGTCGGCAAGGGCCGCGCGGGGGTCAATAAATTTCAACTGCCCGCTTTCCTGAATGGGCAAAATGTTCTCGCTCAGAAAGCTGGCTTTTTCGCGCGCGTTGGGCTGCACGGCCCAGTCCCAGTGCGCGGCGTTGCTCCAATACGTGGCGTTGGGAAAGGCCACGACCAGTTTGCCGTCGGCCTGCCGCCGCACCGAGCCGCCGCAGTGGTCGAAATGCAAATGGGTCAGAAACACGTCCGTGACATCAGCGCTCGTGAAGCCCAGGCGGCGCAACGACTTTTCCAGGGTGTCGTCGCCGTGCAAATAAAAATGGCCCCGAAATTTCTCGTCCTGCTTGTCGCCAATGCCGTTGTCAATTAGCAGCAGTCGGTTGCCGTCCTCAATCAGTAGGCAGCGCATGGCCCAGGTACACATGTTGTTGGCGTCGGGTTGATTGAGCTTCTGCCAGATGCTTTTGGGTACCACCCCGAACATGGCCCCGCCGTCGAGCTTAAATAAACCGGTGTCGATGGTGTGGATTTTCATTGCAGAAGTTTTGAATGTTGAACGTTGAATGTTGAGTTAGAACTTTAATTTTTACACGGCCCGCGTGATGAGCGTCAAGGCACTCAACATTTAACCCTCAACATTCAACACTTCCACTAAGCCACCACGCCCATGGCCGAAAACTTATCGATGCGCTGCGTAATCCGCTCGCTGGCCGGGATTTCGGCCAGCTCATCCAAGGTTTTGATGAGCGTTTTCTTGAGCGTTTTAATCATGACCTCGGGGTCGGTGTGGGCCCCGCCCAGCGGCTCTTTCACGATGCCGTCCACCAGTCCAGCTTTTTGCATGTCGATGGCGGTCAGTTTGAGGGCTTCGGCGGCCTGCTCCTTGTAATCCCACGAGCGCCACAGAATGCTGCTGCACGACTCGGGCGAAATGACCGAATACCAAGTGTTTTCGAGCATCAGCACCCGGTCGCCGATGGCAATGCCCAGGGCGCCGCCACTCGCGCCCTCGCCGATGATGACGCAGACGACGGGCACCTTCAGCATGAACATCTCCTTGAGGTTGCGGGCGATGGCTTCGCCCTGCCCGCGCTCTTCGGCCTCGAGGCCGGGGAAGGCGCCGGGGGTGTCGATGAGGGTGACGACGGGGACGTTGAACTTTTCGGCCAACTTCATCAGCCGCAGGGCCTTGCGGTAGCCTTCGGGGTTGGGCATACCAAAGTTGCGAAACTGCCGCTGCTTGGTGTTGTGGCCCTTTTGCTGCCCCACAAACATGACCGTGCGGCCGTCGAGCTCGCCTAGGCCGCCCACCATGGCTTTGTCGTCGCCCACGGTGCGGTCGCCGTGCAGCTCCACAAACTTATCGGCCATGCCCTCAATGTAATCGAGGGTATAAGGGCGTTCGGGGTGGCGCGAAAGCTGGACCCGCTGCCAGCGGGTCAGGTTGGCGTAGGTTTCCTTTTTGAGGGTTTGGATTTTGACTTCCAACGCCTTAACTGCTTCGCTGACATCGACTCCCGACTCGGCCGCGAGCTTTTGCATTTCAAGAAGCTTGCCTTCGAGGGCGGCAATGGGTTGTTCAAAATCGAGGAGCATACCGAGTGGGCGTTGGGTGTAGAAGGGCCGCAAAGTTAGGGCCGTGGCCGTAAGCCGGTAAATGTTGCCCGCCCGTTGCCCAACGCCGGGTTGCGCTGTTCTTTGCACCGCAATTGCCCCGCCATGCCCACGCCCGCTACCCTACTTATCATCGACGACGAGCCGCAGCTGCGGCAGCTGCTGGCCCGCGTGCTGGAGTTGGAAGGCTACACCGTGCTGCAAGCCTCCGATGCGCAGCGCGGCCTCGAAACACTGCGCCAATACGCTGACGACGTGCTGGTTATTTTGTCCGACGTGAAGCTGCCCGACGGGCACGGTGTGGACTTGGTGCCCCGCTACAAGGCCCTCGCGCCGCTGGCCGAAGTGGTGCTGCTGACGGCCTACGGCACCGTGCCCGACAGCGTGCAGGCCATAAAAGCCGGGGCCAGCGACTACCTCGTCAAAGGCGATGCCGACGAGCAGCTGGTGGCCGTGGTGGCGCGGGCCGCAGACAAGGCGCGGCTGCAACGGCAAGTGGCAGCGCTCGAAAAACGGGTGGGCCTGCAATACAGCTTTGCCTCCATGATTGGCACGTCGGCGGCGCTGACCCAGGCCAAAACGATGGCCGAGCAGGTAGCGCCCACCGATGCCACGGTGCTCCTCGAAGGCCCCACCGGCTCGGGCAAGGAGCTTTTTGCCCAGGCCATTCACCAGGCCAGCTTGCGCAAGGGCAAGCCGTTTGTGGCCGTCAATTGCAGCGCATTTAGCCGGGAATTGCTCGAATCGGAGCTGTTTGGCTACCGCAGAGGGGCTTTCACGGGGGCCATGGCCGACAAGAAGGGGCTGATTGAGGAGGCCCACCTGGGCACCCTGTTTTTGGATGAGATTGGCGAGCTGGAGCTAGGCCTGCAAGCCAAGCTGCTGCGGGTGCTGGAGGGCCAGGAATTCATCAAAACCGGCGACACCAAACCCACCCGCGTGAACGTGCGCCTGGTGGCCGCCACCAACCGCAACCTGCGCCTGGAGGCCGAACAAGGGCGTTTTCGGGCCGATTTGTACTACCGGTTGTCGGTAGTGGTGGTGGCCGTGCCCGCCCTCAGTGCGCGGAGGGCCGACATTCCGGCGCTGGTGGTCCATTTCAATCGGCACTTTGCCGCCAAGCTGCGCAAACAGCCCCTCCAGGTTAGCCCCGAGGCCCTGCACACCCTCGTTGGCTACGCCTGGCCCGGCAACGTGCGCGAACTCAAAAATGTACTGGAGCGCGCCGCCATCCTCACCCCGGCCGAAACGCCGCTGGCCGTTGGCGGGCTGCCGGTGGAGTTGCAAATAGCCACCCTTGGCCCCGATACGGCCCCGGGCTTCGACGACGAGCGCAGCCTGCACTACGTGGAGAAACAGCACATTATTCGCATTTTGCGCGACGTGGCGGGTAACAAGACGGAGGCCGCCCGGCAGCTCGGCATTGGCCTGACGACGCTCTACCGTAAAGTGCAGGAATACGGATTATAGGGCCGCAACGCAACTATTTGGCTAAGCCGCTACCGCCGTGCCGCCGCCGCCAGGCGTCGGGTACGGCCGCCTGCCACCACCCCGTTTTGACAAACCCACCTACCAAAACGGCGTGGTGCGAACGCTCTTGCGCAACGCCGGTACTGCTGACGAAAATATTTTTCATCTGATAATCTGCGGGTTGAACCAGCCAACTGGCCAACCCGCAAGGTTTGGGTTCGGCGTTGGCACTCGGAATCGCAACAACCCATCAAAGTGGTTGGCTGCGGCCAACCCACCCCCGCATGAAACACTTTTCGCTTCGCAACCGGCTGCGTCCTTTTGCTACTCTGCTGGCCGTTGCCAGCGTTGGCTTGGCCCAGGCCCAAACCACCGAAACCGCCCGGGTTCAAAATCCGAGGGCCACCACCGACACCGCAACGGCCAAAGTTCCGTTCGAAGGCATGGACCTGACCTGGGTGAACGGCCAGAACCGGCAATCCGATTTCCCGTTGCAATTCAAAGACAAAAACGGCGAAACCGTGCTCACTGGCACGACTTACCTCGACGGTAATTTCAATTATAATTTCGCCCGGCCGATTGACCACACCCAAACCATTTCGGCCGTAACGGGGCGCACCAACGAGTTTTCGCTGGCCCTGGCTAGCGTCGGCATCGAGTCGAATTACAAGAACATCATCGGCCGCCTCTGGCTCCAAACCGGGGCAATGCTGAACGTGGTGCAGGAAACCGACGGCTCGGTGCTACGCGGGCGCAACACGGGCACCACCATCGGGGCCAACGGCGTAAACAACGGCACCGGCATCACGGGCAACAACCTGAAATTCATCCGCGAAGCCGCCGCCGGCTACCATTTCAACGTGCGGCACGGCTTGAACCTAGAGCTGGGCATTTTTATGAGCTACATCGGCCTGGAAAGCTACGTGACCCAGGAAAACTGGAACTACCAACGCTCGCTGGTGTGCGACTTCACGCCGTTTTATTTTCAGGGCGCGCGGGCGCAATTCTACCCCAGCCGCAAGTTCAAAACCGAGTTGTGGGTGATGAACGGCTGGCAAACCTACAACACCTTCAACCGGCAGCCCGCCCTGGGCAACTCCAACTATTACCGGCCCAGCGAAAACGTGCAACTCGTGGCCAATTTTTACTACGGCAACGACTCGCGCCCCGGCACCGCCGACTCGATTAGCGGCCGGGCGGCTTACCCTAGCGTCGTGCGCTTTCACCACGACAACTCCATCGTGGCCCGCTACTACCACAAGAACAAAAAAGGGCCGCTGCACGGCATCACCCAGGCCGCTTTTAGCCTCAACACGCACTACGGCTTTCAGAGCGGCACCGACGCGGCGGGCGGCGACGTGAAACGTCGGGACAATTATATGTTCGGCTCGTCGCTGGCCCACCGCATCTGGTTTGCCAAAAACAAGCTGGCCTTCACCACCCGCGTGGGTTTCGTGAAAAACCCTTCGCGCTACCTGAGCTTCAACCCCTCGGTGGCGGGCTTCACCGACTCCGACGCCAGCAAGCTCACGGCCAAAGAGTTTACGGGCACCTTCGACATCATGCCCAACGACTTCGTGACCTTCCGCTTCGAGTACCTGCACCGCTCGGCCAACGTGCCCTACTTCGCCGGCCACGGCGGCACCACTTCGCCCACCGGCTACGCCGACCAGGTGCTGCCCAAAAACTACGCACCAGACCTGCGCGACACGGAAGACCGGGTGATTTTCGCGGTCAACTTTCGACTCTAAGCCCAGCAGTAACCGCTTGCGCCACTGCTGGCCGTGCTCCAGCGGGGTTCATCAATGCCAAGAGCAGCAATTTGCCGTTCATCATATTTTGCCAAAACGCTCTACCATGAACTTCAAAACAAAAATCACGGCGGGGTTCCTGGCGCTGCTGCTGCTGCTGCTGGGGTTGGGCGGGTACGCTTTTTACGTCGTTCGGCAGTTGGAAACCAGCTCCCGCAGCGTGCTGAAAGCCAATTTTTACTCGGTTGAACTAGGCCAGCGGATGCTGCAATGCCTCGACCGCCTCCAGGCCCAGGCCGACGATGCCCGCGGACGAACCGGCTTCGAGCAGGCCCTGACCCGCGAGGCGGGCAACATCACCGAGCCGGGCGAGCAGGCACTGGTGGACAGCCTGACCGCCAGCTTCGCCGGCCTGCGGCTGCAACCGGGCGCCCCGGCAATCAGCCAGTTGCGCCGGCAAACCCACCGCATGATTCGCCTCAACACGGCCGCTTTGCGGCACAAGAGCCAGCGCATCAACCAGACTGCCGCTCGCGCGGGGCAGTACGTGCTGGCTATTTCGGCCCTGGCTGGGTTGCTGGCGCTGCTGCTGGTGCTGAGCGTACCGGAAGCCGCCGTGGCCCCGTTGCGCAAGCTCACCCAGAGCCTGGCCCACGCCACCAACCACGACTTCAACGCCACCATTCCCATCGAAAGCGACGATGAGTTTGGGCGCGTAGGGCAAGCCTTCAACCGAATGCTGGTGCAATTACAGGACTTCCGCAACAGCAGCACGGCCGACCTGCTGACGGAGCGCAACCGCGTCCGCAGCATCGTCAACGGCCTGGACGAGGGCTTGGTGCTGCTCGACGAAAACCGCCGCATCCTGCTGGCCAACCCCCTCGCCTGCGCCCTCCTGGGCTTGAGCGAACGGCAGTTGGTGAACCAACTGGCCACCGACGTGAGTGCCCACAACGAGCTGATGCGCACCCTACTCGCGCCCCTCGACGCGCCTCGCCGCGAGCAGGCCCTGGCCGACGCGCCGCTCCTGACCATCACTCGTCACGGCGAAGACGCGTTTTACCGCCTCGCCATCCAGGATTTAGTGTCCTTCAACGAAGCCCTCGACAAGATGGAGTTTGTGGGCCAGATGCTGACCCTGCGCAACGTGTCGGACTTCAAAAAGCTCGACCAGGTGAAGTCTAATTTCCTGGCCACCGTGTCGCACGAGTTCAAAACGCCCCTCTCCAGCATCAACCTCAGCCTCAAGCTACTGGCCGACGAGCGGGTGCCCGCCGACGAGCGCCAGCGCCTGCTGGGCGGCGTAGGCCGCGAAACCCAGCGCCTGCAACGCCTGGTGGGCGAGCTGCTCGACGTAGCCCGCCTCGACGCCGGGGCCGGCATCCAACTTCATTTTGCCGCCACCGCCCTGCCCGCCGTGGTGCAGTACGCCGCCGAAGTCGTGCAGCCCCAGCTCGACCACCGCCAGCTCACCCTAATCCAAGCCCTGCCCGCCGACCTGCCCACCGTGCTCGCCGACGTTGAGAAAACTGCCTGGGTACTCATCAATCTGCTGGCCAACGCCGTGCGTTATTCACCCGTCGGCGCCGCCATTACCGTACGAGCGGCTCGCAGCGGTCAGTTTGTGCAGCTCACCGTGCACGACTTCGGTCCCGGCATCGCGGCCGAAAACCACGAAAAAATCTTCCAACGTTTCGCCCACCTCCCCGACCCCTCCGGCTACCAGGGCGGCTCTGGCCTGGGCCTGAGCATCGCCCGCGAATTCATTGTTGCCCAGGGCGGTCAGCTCTGGGTCGAGAGCGCGTTGGGTGCCGGCAGCGCGTTTCATTTCACGCTGCCCGTGGCTTAGTGTCGCCGCCGCCTGGCAACCTCCACCCACCTTCCCAATCCGTAAATACCCATGAGTTCCGTCACCCTGCTCCCCACCGAGGACAGCATCCACCGCCGCCGCGTCACCATGGCCGGCCTGCTCGTCACGCTCGGCATCATCTTCGGCGACATTGGCACCTCGCCGCTCTACGTCTTCCAAACCATCGTCGGCGACCGGCCGGTGAGCGAATTGCTTGTGTACGGCGGCGTGTCGGCCGTGTTTTGGACCCTCACGCTCCAGACCACCATCAAGTACATTCTGCTCACCCTAGAAGCCGATAACCACGGCGAGGGCGGCATTTTTTCGCTCTTCTCGCTGGTGAAGCACCGCGGGCGCTGGCTGCTATTCCCGGCCATCATCGGGGCCGGCACCTTGTTGGCCGACGGCATCATCACACCGCCCATTTCGGTATCGTCGGCCATCGAAGGGCTGCGCATCCTCTACCCAGCCCTCAGCACCAACGAAGTAGTGGGCACGGTGGTGGTCATCATCACCTTGCTCTTTGTTTTTCAGCAGTTTGGCACCAAGGTAGTGGGCGCCGCCTTCGGGCCGATTATGCTGGTTTGGTTCACGATCATCGGCACGCTGGGCCTGGTGCAAATCGTGCATCACCCCGGCGTACTGGCAGCCCTCAACCCCCTGTACGCCATCCGCCTGCTCACCGAGTACCCCAAGGGTTTTTGGCTGCTGGGGGCGGTATTCCTTTGCACCACCGGGGCCGAAGCCCTGTATTCGGACCTCGGCCACTGCGGACGCAAGAACATCAGGGCCTCCTGGGTTTTTGTGAAAACAGCGCTGGTGCTCAACTACCTGGGCCAGGCAGCCTGGGCCATGGGCCACGTGGGCCAGAAGCTCGCCAGCAACCAAAACCCCTTTTTCATGCTGGCCCCCAAGTGGGGCATCATCCCGCTGATTCTGCTGGCCACGGCGGCCACCATCATCGCCTCGCAGGCCCTCATATCGGGCTCCTACACCCTTATTTCTGAGGCCGTGAGCCTGCGCTTCTGGCCCAAGGTGCGAGTGCTCTTTCCCACCGACCAGCGCGGGCAGATTTACGTGCCGAGCATCAACTGGCTTCTGTGGTTTGGGTGCGTGTGCGTGCAGCTGTGGTTTAAAACGTCGGAGGCCATGACGGCAGCCTACGGCTTCTCCATCACGGTAGCTATGCTGATGACCAGCATCTTACTTTCGCAGTACCTGCGCGGCGTGAAGCACTGGGCCCTGCCGGTGGTGGGCCTGATAATGCTGGTTTTTCTGACGGTGGAGC
>JANXUO010000584.1 GCA_025356245.1 Hymenobacter sp. | reverse complement strand
GGCCCTGCGCGTCGGCCCACCGCCCGGCACCGAGGCAGCCACTCCGCTCACGGGCAGCTACAACTTCGCCAACCTGGCCGCCGCCGCCGCCGTGGGCCTGCATTTTGGCGTGGAGGCCGGCCACATCGCCGCCGCCCTGGCCAGTTACAACCCGAGCAACAACCGCTCGCAGCAGCTGCGCACGGCCGCCGGCAACGCCCTGCTGCTCGACGCCTACAACGCCAACCCCAGCAGCATGGCGGCGGCGCTGCACAGCTTTGCCGCCCGGCCGGCCGCGCCCGGCCAGCCCAAAGGCGTCATCCTCGGCGATATGTTTGAGCTGGGCTCGGAGAGTGCCGCTGAACACGCGGCCCTGGGCCGGCAGCTGGCCGCGCTCGGGTTGCCCACGGTGCTGCTTATCGGGCCCGAAATGGCCGCCGCTGCCACCACGTGCCCCACCGCCCGGCACTTCGCCACCAAGGCAGAAGCCGCTGCCTGGCTGGCGCAGCATCCTTTCGCGCAGCAGCAACTGCTCATCAAAGGCAGCCGGGGCATGGCCCTCGAAACGCTGCTGGAACTGCTGTAGGGGCAATTGCCTCCGCTCCCACCGATTGCCGCGCCCTTGTCACGAGCTTTGTGGCTATGATGAAATATTTACAACGGCTGATGGGGTGGCTGGGAATGCTGGCGGGAGCGGCTGGCGGCCCCGTGGCGGCGGCCCCGCTGCCGCCCGGTACCACGGCGGTGTTGCGCTGGCTGCACCGGGCCGATTCGGTGGCGGACACGGCTCCGACGCTGGCGCGGGCCTGGCAGGATTCGGCCCGGCGGCTGGCCCACCATCGGCGGCTGCCCCGGCTCGAAGCGCGGGCGCTGCTGGCCTACGGGGCCAGTGCCGCCGAGCAAGCCGACTACCCCGCCGCCGGCGCGGCCGCGCACCAAGCCTGGGTGCTGGCCCGCCGCCTCGGCACGCCATCGGCCGAAGAGTTAAAGGCCCTGGAGCTGCTAAACAGCATTGCCTTTAGCCGCGACCGGTTTGCCGAAGCCATTGGCTACGCCCGGCAAGTTCTGGCCGTGGCCCAGGCCCTGGGCAACGACACGTTGCTGGTGGCAGCGGCCAACGACCTGGGCAATGGTCTGAGCGAGAGCCACCAGTACCGCGAAGCAGAGAAGTGGCTGCTTCGGGGCCAGGCGGGCTACCACCGCCTGCACAACCGACGGGGAGAATCCGTTGCCCTGGTCAATTTGTCGGTCAATGAACTGTATCAGGACCGCCTGCCCACGGCCCAGGCTTATGCCGTGGCGGCCCTGCATGCGGCCCGGCAACAGCCCGATTCGGTGATGGTGAGCAATGCCCTGAGTGCCCGCGTGCGGGTGTACATAGAGCAGGGGCGGCCGAACATCGCCGTGAGCATCTATGAGTATGCGGTGCAATTGGCCGAAGCCACGGGCAAGCCCCGCAATGTGCTGCTGATGCGCAGCGGCCTGGGCCAGGTGTATGAGCAGGCCGGCCGCTTGGGCGATGCCCTGGCCGCCGAACGGCGCTACACCGTCCTCATGGACAGTTTCAACTCGGCCGACGTGAACCGCCAGATGGCGGAGTTGAACACCCGTTTTCGGGTGGGCCAGCAGCAGGCCCGCATCGGGGCCCTCACCCAGCAGCAGCGCATCGAGGCCTTGCGGGCCGACCACGAACGCAGCCGCAGCCGCCTGTGGAGTACCGCCGCCCTGGGCCTGGCGGCCTTGCTGCTGCTGGGCGGGGTGCTGTACCGGCAGCTGCGCCGCTCCCGCGCCCGGCTGGCCGCATCCGAAACCGGCCTGCGCACCGCCAACGCCACCAAAGACCAGCTCATGCGCATCATCGGGCACGATTTGCGGGGGCCGCTGGCCACGTTTCAGCAGCTGGCCCCGCTGTTTGCCGAGCTGGCCGACGCGCCCGATGCCGCCGAGCAGCACCTGCTGGCCCAAGCCCTCGGCAACCGCGCCCGCACCGTGGGCGCCCTCGTGGACAACCTGCTGGACTGGAGCCGCGCCCAGACCGGGCAGGTGGCGGCCTGGCCCCAACCGGTGCGGCTGGCGGTGCTGGCCCAGAGCCTGCAGGCGCTGTTTGGGCCCGTGGCGGCGGCCAAGC
Organism: Hymenobacter sp.; assembly: GCA_025356245.1. GTDB lineage: Bacteria > Bacteroidota > Bacteroidia > Cytophagales > Hymenobacteraceae > Hymenobacter. The sequence goes on along the minus strand of JANXUO010000584.1, from coordinate 2,872 downwards.
CCGTACAGTTGGTCGTGCAGGTGGCCGACGATCTGCCCCGCACCCTGCACACCGACCCCAACCTGCTGGGGGCCATCCTGCGCAACCTGCTCGGCAACGCCCTGCGCTTCACGCCCGGCGGCGGCACCGTGACGCTGAGCCTGGCCGCCGCCGCCAGGGGCGTGGTGCTGTCCGTGGCCGATACCGGCCCCGGGATGCCCGCCGGGAAGCTGGCCGCCGCCCTGGCCGGCGCGGCGGTGGGCAGCACGGCGGGCACCGGGGGCGAGCGGGGCACGGGCCTGGGGCTGGCCGTGTGCCACCACTTTGCCAGCTTGCTGGGGGCAACATGGACCGGAAACTCGGCCCCCGGCCAGGGCACTTGCTGGGAGCTGCACCTGCACGATTTGCCGGTGGGCCATGCCCCGCAATCCGCCACAGTAGCACTGGCGTAATATTGGTAAAAACCCTACATTTGCGCTAATGCAACACTTTTCTCCGCCCCCATCGGCTTCGGCCTTCTCCGCTGCTCCGCACCTGCTGCGCCTGCTGGTGGTGGAAGATGATTTTATGCAGGCCCGCACCCTGCGCCGCTACCTCACCGGCCTGGGCTACGAGGTGGTGGGCGTGGCCCCCACGGCGGCCGAAGGCGAGCGGTTGTTTGATGCCAGCGCCCCCGACCTGCTGCTGCTCGACGTGAACCTGGCCGGCGACGGGGCCGATGGCATCGAACTAGCCCGCAGTCTGTTGCGCCGCCGCCCGGTGCCCGTCATCTTCCTGACTTCGTTTCAGGACGCGGGCACTTTTCAGCGGGCGCGGGCGGTGGCCCCGGCGGCGTTTCTCAACAAGCCCTTTGATGAGTTTGTGCTGGGCCACGCCATTGAGCTGGCCGCCGAACAGTTTGTGCAACAGGCCAGTGCAGCAGCCGGTGCGCTGGCCGCTGGCATCCCGCCGGTGCCGCAAATGGCCGAGGCGGGGCTGGTGCTGCGCGATGCCATCTGGTTGCGCGAAGGTACCCGGCTCGTGCGCGTGCCGCTGGCCGAAGTGAACTGGCTCGAAGCCGACAGCAACTACTGCCACCTACACACCGGCGGCGGGCGCAAATACACCACCCGCAGCAACCTGGGCGAGCTGCTGGCCCGCCTGTCAGTGGCCGGTTTCATCCGCACCCACCGCTCGTTCGGGGTTCGGCTGGCGAGCGTCGAAAGCCTGGAACTGAGTTGCGCCGAGGTACACCTGCGCGGCGGCGGCACCGTGCCCCTGGGCCGCGCCTTCCGCGATGAGGTGCTGGCGCGGCTGGAACTGCTGCCGTAGGCTGGTTGCTGGTTGCAAGTCGTCATGCAATGGCCCGTACCCGGCCGGGGCCGTTCGGATACGTTGGACTGACGTTGGGATACATTGGTTTGGCCGCCGCCCGCCGATAGCGAAAATTTGCAACCTGCTGCTGGCACTGGGCCGGGGCGCTGGTTCCTTTTTTTCTTACCTGCGGATGAAAACTTCTTTCCCCATTTTCGTGGTCCGTCTGCTGGGCCTGTTGCTTTTGCTGGGCCTGCTGCTGGCTGGGCGCTTCGCCCAAGCCCAAAGCGTAGGCATCGGCACCACGGCCCCCAATGCGAAGGCGGCGCTCGAGATTGCCTCCGGCAACAAGGGCTTACTCATCCCGCGCCTCGACTCGGTGGCGCGCACCGGCATTGCCAGCCCGCCCCAGGGCTTGCTAGTGTACCAGACCAACGGCCGCGCCGGGCTCTGGTACTACGAAGGCGGCTGGCAGCTGCTGCGGCCCGGCGGCGCCGACAACCTGGGCAACCACCTCGCCACCCGCAACCTGAACCTGGGCACCAAGCTGCTGGTAGGAAATGGCGGTACCACGGGCCTGGCCATTGCCGCCGACGGGCAGTTGCGGGTTTCCACCACCAATTCCGGCAGTGGCACTGCCAGCTGGATAGCCACCAATGCAGGGGCCGCCACCGGCAACCGCGTGGTGAGCGGCCTGCTCTTTGGGACGGCCACCGTGGGCGGCCACGCCAACGACCTGAGCGCCTGGGTACCGCTGGCCCTGAACCCCGGCGGCAGCAACGTGGGCATCGGCACCAGCAATCCGGACGCCTCGGCGGTGCTTGACATCAGCAGCGCCAGCCAGGGCCTGCTGCCCCCGCGCCTGACCCAGACCCAACGCAACAACATTGGCAGCCCGGCGGTGGGGCTGCTCGTTTTCAATACCACCACCAACGCCTACAACCTCTTCTGTGCCGGTACTGGGTGGCAGCCCCTGCTGACCGGTACCCCGGAGGGTCTTCCCGTCACCTTTTTCTACACGGGCGGCATCCAAACCTACACCGTGCCGGCGGGCGTGACGCGGGTGCGGGTGGTGGCCCAGGGTGCAAGCGGGGGCGCCGGAGGCAACGCCGGGGGCTTCGTGCCGAGCTACGGCGCGCAGGTGAGTGCCGAGCTGCCCGTAACGCCCGGCGAAACGCTGCGCATCCTGGTGGGCGGACAAGGCGACAACGCCATCGGCGGCTTCAATGGCGGAGGCCGCGCCAATGGCGGCTCCAATAATAGTTTTTTTGCCGGGGCTGGGGGTGGAGCCAGCGACGTGCGCCGGGGGCCCTTTGCCTTGGCCGACCGCCTACTGGTGGCGGGTGGCGGCGGCGGCTTCGGCTACCCGGGGGGTGGGAACGGTGGGCAGCCCGTGGGGGGCGATGGCAGTAGCTTGCATCCGCAGGAACAGGGCCTAGGTGGCACGCTGACGGCTGGGGGCGCGGGCGGAACGATACCTGGGCAAACCGGCCAGAGCGGCAGCCTGGGGCAAGGCGGCGACGGGGCCGCCGACAGCAACGGGGGTGGGGGCGGCCTCTACGGCGGCGGCGGCAGTGGTCGTTTCACCGGGGGGGGTGGC
>JANXUO010000577.1 GCA_025356245.1 Hymenobacter sp. | reverse complement strand
CGATGGCCATCGTGAGCCGCAACAAGGCTGTGGTGGACTTACCCAACAACATTCACTTCAACGGCTTCCTGGGCTGGCTCACGTGGCTGTTTATCCACCTTATGACGCTGGTTGGCTTCCGCAACCGCGTGGTGGCGTTTGTGGACTGGGCCTTTAGCTATTTCAGTTCAGGACAGGCGCTGCGACTTATCATCCGCCCGTTTTCGCGCAAGGGCGCACCGGATGATGAGGGCAAGCACGCGGCTGAGCAGCAGGCCGCTACCACCACATACAACGCTACGCCGCCAGCCATCCAAACGGCGGCGTGAGGCTAGGTGAATACCCTTCTGCACGGCTGCGAAGTGGGCGGACGGTTCTTTCAGCCGCCCGTACCGTCCTCATGCGGCCGGGCCAGCTACCACCACCTGCATCTGCTCGGGAGCCAGGTACTGCCGGGCCAGCTCGCGCAGCTCGGCGGCAGTAGCGGCTCCGATTTGCTGGGTGAAGGTGGTGTAATAATCTGCGGGTAAGCCCAGCATCACCAGGGTTTTGTATTTGTCGACCTGCTCGAATACCGTTGACAGCTCGTTGGCAAATTTGCCCAGCACGTAGCTTTTCACGGTCAGCAGCTCCTCTTCCGGAATCAATTCTTCCTGCAAGCGGCGCAGCTCGCTGTTGATTTCGGCGATGGCAAAATCGGCTTGGTCGCCTTTCACATCGGTGCCAATAGCTAAGGTGGTGCCCCGCTCGCGGGGAGCTACGCTGGCGTAGATGCCGTAGGTCAAGCCTTTGTCTTCGCGGATGTTGCGCATCAGGCGCGAGCCAAAGTAGCCGCCCAGCACCTTGGCCAGCAGGTTGAGGCGGTGGGTGTCGGGGTGGGTGAGGCCGGGCCAGGGGCGGCCCATGCGCAACGAGGCCTGCAGGCTGCCCGCCAGCGGCACCCGCACTACGGCAGCGTTGGGGGCTACGTGGGCTTCGGGCTGCTCAGCCGGTGCGCTATTTTCGCGGATTGCTTGGGTGTTGGTAGCAGTAGCAAAGGCGGCGGCCACGGCGGCTTGCACGTTGGCTACGTCGCCGCTCAGGAAAATCTCGGCGCTGCCCAGGCCATAGGCAGCGGCATGGAAGGCGCGGGCGTCGGCAGCGGTAAGCTGGGCAAAGCCCTCGGTATCAAAAGGGCGGCCGTAGGGCGTTTCGGCCCCAAAAAGCAGGGCATTAAAAGCTTCGCCAGCGAGGTGGGCGGTTTTCTGGCGCTCCACCTGCACGTTCTGGACGGTGCGGGTTTGCAGCTGGGCCAGCTCGGGCGCGGGGAAGGCCGGGACCGTGAGCACATCCAGCACCAGAGGCAGCAGCGTAGGCAGGTGCCGCGTGAGGCAGTACAGCGTAAGCGTGGCCCGGTCGAGGCCCGCCTCGCACTCCACCGACGCCCCGAAGAACGCCACCTCGTCGGCAATCTGCCGGGCGCTACGGGTGGGCGTACCTTCCAGCAACATCCGGGCGGTGAGCAGGGCCAGGCCGGGCTTGGGCTCGGCCAGCTTGCCGGCCCGGAAAATGGCCTGCAACCGCACCACGGGCTGCGCCGCGTTGTGCAGCACGTACAGCCGCGCCCCGCCGGGCAGCGTAATCAGTTCAGCGGCGGGCAATGTTACACTAACCAGGGGTTGAACTGGCGGTGCCAGAGTACGGTCGAGCATGAGGTGAGGTGGTGAATCGGTGAATCGGAAGCTGTTTGAAGAGTCAAAGGTTGAGGTAGAGACACAATATTTTGTGTCTCTCGTTGAACGAAATCGTTGCACAGCCTTAGCGCGAGTCGTTCAACGAGAGACACAAAATATTGTGTCTCTACCTCCTGACCCAGGGTGCCAACTTTATAAACAACTTCCTGGCAAGTTGGTAGGATGACAAAAACAAAATGGTGAGTTGGCAAGAAAACGCCCAGCGGCGTTCCTCACCAACTCACCATTTCACTATCTCACCTACTCCGTGGGGGTTTCGCCGCTGGTGCCGCCCGCGCCATTTTCGTTGAAGGCCTCGGCGAGCTTGTTGAGGTTGAAGTGCAGCGACACCCGGATGGTTTGGGCCAGCGGGTTGGCCTGGTTGTTTGAAGAGCTGGGTATCAGGTACGTACCATCTACACCGAACGACTGGTAACGAATGCCCGCCCCGAAGCTAAAGTACTGCCGGTCGCCCTTCACCGGGTTTTCGTAGAAGTAGCCGCCGCGCACCTGCAATAGGTCGTTGTAGTTGTATTCGAGGCCGGTCGAGATGTTGATTTCCTTCAACTCCTCCTTGCCGCCGCCCACGGCGTCGCCAAACGAATTCACAATGCCGCTGATGATGCTTTGGTCGTTGCGTTTCTTGTTTTCGTCGGCAATACGCTTCTGCTGTTCGGCTTTGCCTGCCGGCGTAGATTCGATGGTTTCCTCGTAGTAGGGCGAGGGCACCAGCAACTTGTTGGCGTCGAAGGTGAGCGTGATTTTGTTGTACTGGTCAATCTCGCGAGTGATGGCCGTACCAATTTTCAGGTTGGTGGGCAGGAAGCTGGGAGTCAGCGGGTCACGATACACAATTTTGTTACCGATGTTCTGCACGGCCAAGCCAAAAGCCAGGTTGTAAACGCCCGTGCCAATGGTGGCATCCTTCGAATAATAGGTGCCCAGGTCCACGGCCAGCGCGTTGCCGGGCGCCGCGTCGTTGCCGTTGTAGGCGCCCACTAAGTTCGAGCGGATGTAGCGGGCCGAGATGCCGACTCCGAAATTTTCGGACAGCTTCTGGCCGTAGCTCACCGTGAGGGCGTATTCTTTGGGGTTAAAGCTACCGTTGGGGAAGTTCTGCCCCGTGCGGTAGTCAATCTGGCCCAAATCGAAATACATGAGCGAAGCCGCCAAGGCCGAGCGCTGCCCCACCTTGCCGTAGCCCGAGAGGTACGACAGGCTCATATCATCGGTCACGTTGCGCAGCCACGGCGAATACGAAGGCGAAAAAGCGTACTGATACGGCACAAAGCCCAGCTTGCCAGGATTGTAGTACGCCGCATTGGCATCGGGCGAAGTGGCCACCCCGGCATCGCCCATCGACGAAGCCCGCGCATCGGGGCTGAGCGTGAGGATGGGTACCGCCGTGGTGATGGTTTGGGGCTGCGATTGCGCCTGGGCCGTGCCCATGCCAACCAGCCATGCGGCCAGCAGTGCGGCCGGCACCCGAGAAAAATTGAAACGCATAGAAAAACAAAGGGGTAAACCGGAGCTTCCGGCCCGCGAAGTACGCGCGGATAAAAGAGTTAACAATCCAAACACTCCGGCATTAGCGGCCGTTCAAATAGTAAAGTCAGCTAATAGGCTTACGTTAAAAGGATTATAGTCGGATTGAAAACTCAGTCGCCGGAGCCAGCGCAGCCGTGTACGCCGGCCCCGGCCGAAAGTTAGTTGAGCAACACCAGCTTCTCAAACTTGGCAGCGGTCGAGTTGCCGTTTTGGGTGCGCACGCTCACCCGGTACACGTACACGCCCCGCGCCAGCTGGTCGTCGTAGTCGTCGCGGCCGTTCCAGGAAATACTTTTTTGGTGGGGCTCGCTGCCCAGCACGGTGGTGCGCAAGGTTTTGACGAGCTTGCCCGACACGGTGAACACCTGCACCTGGATGTCGAGGTCGTCGCCCTGCCGGTTGTGGTCGAAATGAAACGTGGTGGAGCCCGCAAACGGGTTGGGGTAGTTCAGCACGTGGTCGAGGGCCAGCTGCTCGGTGTGGGCCACCACAAACTCCACGTCTTTCTCGGCCGAGTTGTTGAACGTGTCCCAAGCCTTGAGGGTAATGACGTGCGGGCCAGGCGCCAAATCCTTATACAGATTATTCACCTTACCCGCCTTAAAGTTGTTCAACTCGCCCACGTAGGCATCGTTGAGAATCAACAGCTTGCTGCGGTCGTGGTCGATGATGGCCGTAATTTCGTGGCCAATACCCGCGCCCGTGGTATTGATGCCGCTATCGTCGGAGAGGTGAGCCAATAGCTTGGGGTTCTGGCCAGTGAGGCCGCCGTTGGCAAAGGCCTGCGGCCCGGTGTCGTTGTCGAGGTACAGCGCAATCAGCGGCGGAATGGTATCCAATGGCATGGTGTTGCGCCCCCCGGCCCCACCCACTTTAATGAGCTGGTTGCCATGCCCGTCCACCCGGCGGGTGCCATCGAAAGCGTACAGGCTCATCTTGCCGTAATCAATGCTGTAGTTGATGTCTTTGGGAATCACGAACGTAGCCGAGAACTCGCCGCTGGCCACGGTGGCCTGCCCACCGTACACCACGCTCTCCTGCACCCGGATGGGCCGGACAGTATCGCCCTCGTCGCCAAACGTCGTCACAGTAGTTGGCTTGTCGTAAAGCGTAATTTGGGCCGTGCCGTTGAAGGCGGTGTTCAGCGCGCCATTGTTGCGCACTTGCCCGTGCAGCGTCACGCGGTTCAGGGCCCGCAGGGTGTCGTTTAAGGTGAGGCCGCTTACCGGGTGCCCGTTCACAACGTCTAGCACTACTTCCTGCTCGGGGTAGGCCAGGCGCATACTCGGGTCGCCGAGGATGGTATAGTTCCGGCTGTTGAGAATGCTGGCCCTAGCGTCGTTCTTGGCCTTCAGCACTACAGTGCCCATGCGGGGCATCTGCCCGTTCACGGGCCGCAGCACGTAGTCAAAAAAACTGGTATTGAGGGTGGTATTAGCCCTGGCATCTACCACTCGGGTGGTGGTAAAAAGACCAATAGCGCCGCCGTTGTTGGGGTTGTCGGTCAGCACCTGCTCACCAGCCGAGGTGAAATCGGGGTTGTCGTAGGTGGCCAGGTCGCAAGTGCCCGTCACCATAAATGGCAGGTTGCGCGCGTTTTGAAAGCCCAGAGCCGTGGCGTTGGTGAATACCTGCTCATCGGCCAGGCCCTTTGGCCCGCCGTGGCCCAAGTAATTCCAGATGAGGCTACCCTTCTCAAAGGCCTCGTCCACCGCCGCGTTGAAGGCCGGCGAGCGCTGCCCGGCTGCCAACGACAGCTGGGGGTACATATCAAGGTAGGTTTTGTGGATGTTGTACTCAGGGTGGTTGGCCTGCACGGTGGCCACAATTGGCTCGCTGCTGTCGATGAAATAGTTGCCATTGCCATCGTCAGCGGCCATGGTGATGCGGTTGCGCCACTTGCCGTAGGCGGTGGGGGCATCGTAGCCGATGAGCTTGTCCACCATCTGCCGGGCCTGGGTTGCATCGGCCGGGCTGCCTTTGGGGCAGCGCACCGGCAAGCGGCCCACGCCGATGTCGAGCAGTTCGGGGCCAGCCGACGATTCGTTCCATTCGCCCTCACTGTCATCCATGTACGAGTAATAGTCTTCGGAAGAATACGAGCGCGCCTCCGAAGTCCCAAAAAACGGCACAAACGACTCGCGCGATTCGTAAGTCGGCACGTAGTTCTGGTTGGCGCGGTCGAAGTCGGGGTCAGTGCGGAAAGGCGTGCGCTGACTCCACCAGGCGGGCTCCTGGGCCTTGTCGTTGGTGGGGTCGGACTTATAATCGAAAGAAGCATCGCCGAACAGCAGCAGGTACTGCTCTTTGCCGGCCGGGGCGCGGTCGTACACCTGCTTCATAAGGTCGCGGATGGCCGTCACGTCCTGCCCGCCCGAGCCGTACTCGTTGTACACCTCGGTGGTCGTGACTACGGCCACGCGCAGGTTGTCGTGGGTGCGGCGGTGGTTGGCCAGGCGCTCGGCCTGCCCCCGGAAGGGCGGGTAAGTCACGATTACGAGGTCGGTGCTGCCGTCGAGGGCGTGCAAGTCCTGGTTGGATACCCGACCAAAAGCGCGGGGCGTGGGGTAGCCGGTGCCGGGCAACAGGGCCACGTATTCGCGCAGGGTATCGGTGAGGGCCTCAAAAGCGCCGCTGCCGTCGAGGGTCTGGCCCACGGCGCGGCGGGGGTTGGTCACGTCCCATACCAAGGTACCGGCCGGGGCCGTCAGGGCAAAGCGGCTCACACTGCCTGCCCCAATGTTTTCAAACGAGCGAAATTCTAATGCGCCGCTGGCCAGCCGCAGTTGGCGCGTGAGGTTGATTTCCAAATAATCGAGGTAGCCGGCAGCAGCTGGGTCGCCACCGTTGGCGAAGGTGAGGCCAATGCGCTGCTCGGGCAAGGGGCTGGCGGGCAGCATGGCCTGGTAGCTGTTGAGCGCCACCATGGTCTCGGCAGCATAGTCCCCGCTAGGACGTTGAAGAATGGTTTGATTGGCCACGGAGGAACCGTTCAGGCTGATGCTGAAGGTGCTGGTCGCGCCCGCGCCCGCTGCCAACGATGCCGTGATGCGCACCGGCGAATTCGGCACCAGGTCCGTCAGCCCACCAAACGAAAACTCCTTTTGCGCCCCACTGCCCACGTTGAAACCCTCGCCCAGCCACTGCCGGCCCGAGTGAATAAGGTTCACCAAGTCGTGCTCGTAGAAGCGACGCTCGGCAAAGGTGCTGATGGTGGTGGGCGCGGGGCCGCCGGCGGGCGGC
>JANXUO010000562.1 GCA_025356245.1 Hymenobacter sp. | reverse complement strand
GTGGCCGGACGAACCGCTTCGCGGAATTCGCCCGGCCACTACCCCAATGCTCGTTTTGCGGCCGGGTAGCGGTTGAAAGTGCCCAGGCCCCGCGCTACGGCCACGCCCAACGTGCCATCGGCGGCCAGCCGATGCACCACGCAACTGCTCACCAGCAGCCGCTGCCCGGTGTGCTCCACCACGGCTTCCGCCCGCAGTATGTCGTGCAGATGCACGCTGTGGAGGTAATTCATCTTGAACTCAACCGTCGACACCAGCTCGTTGGTGGTGAAGGCCAGCGAGAGGGCGGCGGCTCCCAGGGCGGCATCCATCAGCCCGGCCAGTACGCCCCCGTGCGCCGTGTTGGGCGACGACAAATGCTCGGCGCGGATGCTCATTTCGTACACGGCGCGGCCGGGGGCGGGTACGTGCAGGGCCATGCCGTTGGCCTGGCCGTAGTGGTTCATCTGGTTGTAGAGGGCCACCATCGTGGCAAGGTCGGGCAAGGGCGTAGCCATAAAATCAAAGCGTTTTGGTCATCACAACGTGCGGAATCTGGCCGAAAAGTGTGTACGACGGTGCCACTACGGCGTAGCCCAGCCGCTCGTAAAAAGCCACTGCGTTTTGGCGGGCGTGCAGTAAAATTTCGGCCAGGCCCCGCTGGCGGGCCTGGGCTTCGAGGTAGTACATCAGCTGGCGGCCTATGCCCTGGCCTTGCGCGTGTTGGCTCACAGCCACCATTCGCACCTGGCCCTGGCCAGGGGCGGCGGGGTGCAGGCGGCCCACGGCCAGGGCAGTGCCGTGGGCGTCGGTGAGCAGGGCGTGATGTACCACCGGGTCGGCATCATCGGGCAGCTGCTCCGAGCCGGGGGGCTGCTGCCAGGGCTGGCGCAGCACGGCGTAGCGCAGGGCGTAGTAAGCTGCCCAGGCAGTGGGCGTGGCGGGCGGGCCAATGGGTTGGGGGTTTGGCAAGCCGGGCGGCGGGACAACGGGCGGGGCGGACTTCATCCCGCAAAGATGCACCGCTACCTTTGCGGCCCGGTTCGCCCGCTGCGGGCGTTGCCGCTTGTTTCCTTCACCCGTTGCCCGCCCTTGTTATGGCCTCGTTCGATATCGTCAGCAAAGTTGACCCGCAAACCCTTGAAAACGCCGTGAACACGGCCAAAAAGGAACTCCTCACCCGCTACGACCTGCGCGACACCAAAGGCGGTATCGAGTTGAATAAGAAGGATAACGTGGTGGTGTTGTCCGCCGAAAACGACATGCGCATCGGGGCGCTCGAAGACATTCTGCTGGGCCGCGTCGTCAAACAAGGCATCGACGGCACCAGCCTCGATTTCACGGCCGACATCGCCCCGGCGGGCAATCTGGTCAAAAAAACCATCAAAGTCCGCGCCGGGGTGGACAAAGAGTTTGGCCGCAAAATCGTGAAGGCCATCAAAGACAGCAAGGTCAAAGTAGAAGCCCAGATGCAGGACGACCAGGTGCGCGTCACGGCCAAAAAAATCGACGATTTGCAGGCTGCCATCGCCGTGCTGCGCAAAGCGGATATTGGCCTGCCGCTGCAGTTTGTGAATATGAAATCCTAATCGCTGATTGACGCTGATTAATCGTGATTGCGCTGATTGTAAAGTCAGTCCAAAGCATAATTAGCAGCCCAGTCCGCTCCAACTTACTATTCAATCAGCGTAATTACGGTTAATCAGCGTCAATCTGCGATAATGTACGATTTCTCTGCCTTTGCTCACGGTGCTACGTGGGTTAGTCTTATCACCCTCACGTTCATGGAAATCGTGTTGGGAATTGACAACATTATTTTTATTTCCATTGTCGTCAATCAGTTGCCCAAGGCGGTGCAGGCGCGGGGGCGCACCATTGGGTTGCTGCTGGCGCTGCTGTTTCGCATTGGCCTGCTGCTGAGTATTTCGTGGATTGTGAGCCTGCGGGCGGCACTGTTTGTGCTGCCTTTTCCGTGGCTGGAGCAGCCGTTTGGCGTGAGCGGGCGCGACCTTATTTTGCTCGGGGGCGGGCTGTTTCTCATGTACAAGAGCACCACCGAAATCCACGAAAAATTGCAGGGCGAAGACGAGGAAGACGCCGGTGCCAAGCAGGCTAAAACCCTGGCCAGCGTCATCATCCAAATCATTATCATCGACATTGTTTTCAGCTTCGACTCCATTCTCACCGCCGTGGGCTTGGTGGACAACGTGTTGGTGATGATTGCCGCCGTGATTTGCGCGATGGGCATCATGCTGGCTTTCAGCGGTAAAGTGGCCGATTTTGTGAACGACAACCCCACCATCAAAATGCTGGCCCTCTCGTTCCTCATCATGATTGGCTTCATGCTGGTGATGGAAGCGGCCCACAAGGAAGTTGAGAAAGGCTACCTCTACTTTGCCATGGCCTTCTCGTTTGTGGTGGAGCTGTTGAACCTGCGCCTGCGCAAAAAGAGCAAAGCCGGCCCGGTGAAGCTGCGCGATTCGCAGTACGATTAGCCCGGATTTTTTCGTCCAGAACAACTTCCAGCCTCACATTTGACTCAGTACCCGCTGGGTAGCCAAATCCAAAATCCGCCGGTTCAGTTCGCCCCGGTTTTGCTGGTAGAAAGCGTACTCGGCGGCCGTGAAGTGGCCGGTGATAAGCCCGACGATGGTGTAGCGCAATTTCACGTTGCGGCCGAGCAATTCGGTCAGCAGGCGCTGGCGCTGGGTGGCTTCGGCGGTGGCCAGCGGGATGCGGTAATCGGCCACGAAATCGTGCACCACGGCCAGCAGCAAGTCGTTTTGCAGCTTGAGGACGGGCCGCAGCGTGGTGTGCAGAAACGCGCCCACGGTGGTAGTAGCATCGGCCGTCGGGGTTTCGGTTATTATTTCGGGCCGTAGGGCCAGGAGAGCGGAGTCGGGGCGCATTTTGGTTGATGTTTGGTCGTTTCAAAGAAACAAACCAATGACCAAAAACGACCAACCAACAACTAAAAAAACTACACCACGCCCATCTTCACCAGCAAATCCCAAAGTACCACGCCGGCCGCTACGCCCACGTTGAGTGAGTGCTTGGTGCCGAATTGGGGGATTTCGATGGCGGCATCGCAGAGGGCCAGCACGTCGTCGTCC
>JANXUO010000548.1 GCA_025356245.1 Hymenobacter sp. | reverse complement strand
GTTCCTGACCGATGCGCAAGTGCCGAAAGAAAACGTGCTGGGCGAGATTGGCAAAGGTCACCTCATCGCCTTCAACGTGCTCAACATTAGCCGCATCAAGCTGGCTGCCGCCTGCTTGGGCGCGGCTAAGGGTGCCGCTACCCAGAGCGTGCAATACGCCAACGAGCGGGTGCAGTTCAAGATGCCGATTTCGAAGTTCGGCGCGATTCGCTACAAGCTGGCGCAGCAGGCTATCCGCCTCTACGCCGTGGAATCGGCCATTTACCGCGCCGGTGCCGACATCTACCGCATGGAGCAGCAGCTCATGGCCGAAGGTAAGGGCTCGAACGAGGCCCTGCTGGGCGCGGCCCGCGAGTTTGCCGTGGAGTGCGCCATGCTGAAAGTGGAAGGCTCGGAAGTGCTTGATTACGTGGTGGACGAGGGCGTGCAGATTTACGGTGGCTACGGCTACTCGGCCGACTACCCGATGGACCGCGCCTACCGCGATTCGCGCATCAACCGCATCTTCGAGGGCACCAACGAAATCAACCGCCTGCTGGCCGTTGACATGATTCTGAAGAAGGGCTTGAAAGGCGAAATCGACCTGATGGGTCCGGCCCAGGCCGTGCAGCAGGAGCTGCTGAGCATCCCGAGCATGAGCCAGGACGAGGAAACCGGCGTTTTCAGCAAGGAAATGAAGACCATCGCCAACCTCAAAAAGGCCATTTTGATGGTAGCCGGCACGGCGGTGCAGAAGTACGCCGCCACACTCGCTAAGGAGCAGGAGCTGCTGATGAATATCGCCGACATGGCCATCAAAGTGTACGTGGCCGAAAGCACCCTGCTTCGCGTCGAGAAGGAAGTGGGCGTGAAGGGCGAAGCCGCGCTGGCCACCGAAATTGACATTGCCCGCGTGTACCTCACCGATGCCGTGGACAGCGTGGAGAAAGCCGCGAAGGATGCCATTGGCAGCATGGCCGAGGGCGACGAGCAGCGGCTGTTGCTGATGGGGTTGAAGCGGTTCACGAAGGCCGAATTGGTGAACGTGCGCGACGCGCGGCGGCGCATTGCGGCCAAGCTGATTGAGGCGAATGAGTACGCCTACTAATCACGAATTGAGACGAATTTTGGGGATTACGCGAATTTTGTTTTTTTTCGAACTGTGTGATTTAAAAGAGCCGCTCCTTGCTGGGAGCGGCTCTTTTTTTAGGGGGTTGGGCAGGGTTGGTGGCCGCTATTTTTTTGCTGCTAGCTGGTTGTAGAAGTCGAACATTTGCAGCACTTGGCCCAGGTCGGTGTAGGCTAGTTTTTGGCGGGCAGCGTAGGCGGCTACGGCGGGGGCTTCGGCACCGAAGAGGCGCAGGACGTTTTTCTGGTTGAGGATGAGCTCGCGCAGGGGTTCTTTGCTGGTGGGGATACCGGGGCCAGCCATAATGTTTTGGCCGATTACGGTGCGGGCGGGCCGCTTTTCGGTGCGCAGGATGGGGTCGATTTCGGCGTCTTCGTGCAGGTAGCGGTGGGCCAGGGCCAGCACCAGCGGCGGGTTGGGCTGGGTGGTGAGAACTTCCACAAAGTCGGGTTGGGTACTGCCGAGTTTCACGGCGTAGGTGCGGAAGTGCCGCGCCTCGCGGGCCTGGCCCAGGTAAAAGCCGTCGAGGCTGCCAGGGGGCCACACGTGGCTGCCGGTGCTGTCGATGGCTTCGAGTAGGCGCAGGGCCACGTTGTACTTCAGGGCCCGCACGCGATAGCGGCGTAGGTCGGGCATTACCAGGGTGCCGGGCATATCGATGCCCACCACGTACGCCTCGGGGGCGGCCACTAAGTCTTTGCGCATCCGGGCAATGGCTTCGGGGGTGTTGGCGCGTTGGTACACGGTGCTGGCCATGTTGGTCAGGTCGTTGAGGTCGCTCAGGATTTGGCCGCTTTGGGCGTGGGCCAGGGGCGCGGCGGCCAGTAGGGCCAGCAGGGGGAGGAGCGTTTTCATGGGAAAGATATTGAAAGGTGAAGCACTGTTCGCAGGCTGCCCCAGGCCAGTGGTCGGGCGAATTCCCGAAGGGTTCGTCCGGCCACTGCGGTTAGAACGGCTTGCGTCAAGGCCGTTCTGGGGCAGCCTATGGCAGTGGCCGGACGAACCGCTTCGCGGAATTCGCCCGACCACTGAACGCACTCACTTACCGATTCCGCCCATACTGCTCGTGGCTGCTCACCCAGTCCGACGACGAGATGGCTGCTCCTAGGCTCAGCTCGCCGGCCAGCACCACGCCGGCCACGATTTCGGCAAACTTGCGGACCGTGCCCCGGCCCACGCAGCCCAGCATAGCCAGGCTCTCGTTTTGGGTGGCCAGACCCGTGCCGCCGCCGTGGGTGGCCACAATCAGGCTCGGAATGGTGATGCTGATGTACAAATCGCCCTCCGGCGTGACCTCCGAATACAGAATGCCGGCGCTCGATTCGCTCACGTTGGCCACGTCCTGCCCCGTGGCGATAAACATGGCCGTGATGCCGTTGGCCGAGTGCGCCCCGTTGTTGTTGGCCCCCGAAATGAAGGCCCCCACGTTGCTCACCTGCCCGTGGTAAGCCAACTGCTCGGGCGTGACGCGCATCCGCTGCTGCAAGATGTCGCGCT
>JANXUO010000538.1 GCA_025356245.1 Hymenobacter sp. | reverse complement strand
GACATAAACGTGTCATAGCGCCGTGTCCGGCCTCAGTTCAAGTCCACCACGTAGTGCCCCACGTAGGCCGTGGCGTTGCGCACGAGCAGCAGCGGGCCGGTGCCGGGCA
This sequence comes from Hymenobacter sp., assembly GCA_025356245.1. Lineage (GTDB taxonomy): Bacteria > Bacteroidota > Bacteroidia > Cytophagales > Hymenobacteraceae > Hymenobacter. The sequence continues at coordinate 6,780 of JANXUO010000538.1, read as the reverse complement.
GCTCGGCCAGGAGCACGGTCAGGGGAGCGTCTTTGGTGACGGCCAGCGCGTCGGCGGGCGCGGGGGTCTGGCTGTCGTCGCCCCGGAAAAAGCACAGCTCGATGTTCTCCTTCACGCTGAGGCGGGCCTGGGTGTAGCGCACCTGCGCGTCGGCCACGTCGAGCACCTGGTTGGTGTGGCGGGCGGCCACGCGGGCGGCGTGGTGGCCGGGCCGGGCGCTGGCCTGCACCTCAAAGTAGCGGGGGTTGAAGTAGGTGAGCACCTGCGTGCGGTCGGCGCGGAAGTACACGCACAGCTCGTGCAGGTTGGCCGTGAGCTGCTCCGTGAGCTGGGGCAGCAGGTCCTGGCGGGCACGCTGGGCCTGTTGGGTGGCCTGCTTCTGCTTGGTCTGGCTGGCGCGGGCGTCGGCAAAGGGGGTGAGGTCGGCCACGGTTTCGGTGTAGAAGTCGGGCGGCACGCTGGCCTTTTCGTCGTCGAGCAGGTCGAGGTAGGTGCGCAGGATGCCGGGCAGCGTGGTGAGGCTGGCCGCGTTGTAGGGGTTCAGCTTGTCGGGGTAAAACAGGTTGTAAAGGCGCTGGCGCACGGCCGCGTCCTTCACCACGTAGCGGTTGCGCAGGGCGCTTTCGTTTTCGCGGACGGCGGTCAGGGCGCGCTCGCGCTCGGTCTGGGTCAGCTCGCGGCCCCCGTGCTGGCGGGCCACGCCCTTGCCGATGCTGGTTTCGCTGGCCGTGAGCTGGTCGGCCAGGGCCTGGGTCTGGGCCTTGACCGGGGCCAGCACCTTTTTGGGGTCGGCGGTGGCTTGCAGCAGCAGGTTGTGGGCGAGGAAGCCGGCGGAGGTATCCTCGATGGAGCGCGCGTCGTCCTTAAACAAGTCGCCGAGCAAGTACACTATTTTTCGCATCACCAAAAGGGGCGCTACTCTGGCGGCTGTTCTTTGTGAACAGCCGGTTAGCGCCGCTAAAGTAGCACGGAAAAACCTATTTCATACTTCTTTGCCTGGATATTGCAGCTACCCGCCATTTTGCTGCTTAAAACCAGCATTATGCGGCGGTTGGAGCACCCGGGCAAAAGTAAACGTGCCTTCTCTGGCCTGCCGCAACCCCACCCCCCCGCGCAAAACCCGGACATGAGCAAACGGGCCCGTTTGGTCATCCCCAAAAACTCGGGTGCCATCAAACGGGCCCGTTTGGTCATCCCCAAAAACTCGGGTGCCGTCAAACGGGCTCGTTTGGTCATCCCCAAAAATTTGGGTGTCCCCAAACGACCCTGTTTGCCTATCTCCAAAAACGCGGGTGTTACCAAACGGTCCCATTTGGTCATCCCCGAAAACTTGAGTGCTACCAAACGGGTTTGTTTGCTCATCCCCAAAAATTTGGGCGTTACCGCCGCGCCCCGTTTGGTCGTCCCCAAACATTTCGAGCCGGGCGTTTCGGCGGCGTTGGCCTTACTGCACCCCGTCGCCGCGCAGCTTGCGGAAGCGCTTGCGGGCCTCGGCCACGTAGATGCTGCCCGGAAACTTCGTCAGCACCTGCTCGTACGCGGCCTGGGCCTGGGCCTTGTCCTTGAGGTCTTCCTCCAGAATGCGGGCCGTGAGAAAGAGCGCGTCGTCGACAGCACGTCGGTTTTGGGGTTGCGGGTGATGCGCTCCAGCGTGGTCAGGGCCGCCGCGAAGTCGCCGGTGCGGCGTTGCAGCTGGGCCTTCAGGTACCAGGCATCGTCGGAGAGCGAGTGGCCGGGGTACTTCAGCAGCAGGGCGTCGAGGCCGGTGAGGGCGGCGGGCAGCTTGTTCTGAAACACGAGGGCTTCCACGGCGGCGTAGTCCTTCAGGGCCAGGCCCAGGGTGTCCTCCACGGTGTTGTCCTGGATGAGCAGGGCGAGCTGCATGGCATCGTTGGCAATTTCGCGGGTCGTGGCTTCCTTGAGGATGTCGAGGTGGCTCTGGGCCAGCTTAAAGTCGCCGGCGGAGTAGCTCAGGCGGGCGTTGCGGAGCTTGGCCTCGTAGCCCAGCGGTGCGTCCTTGCGCGACTTCTCCACCTGCGAGTACAGCAGCGTGGCCTCCCAGGGCTCGCCCTTGAGCTGGTAAAGGTCGCCGAGGGTGATTTTGGCCTGGTCCACCACTTCTTCGGGGGCGCGGGGCATGGCGGTTATTTCCTCCAGCAAGGCCACCGCGCGGGGCCGCTCGTCGAGTTGAAAGGCGTAGAGGTTGGCCAGGTTCCGCATGAGCGGCGCGGCCTCGGGGGTGCGCCCCAGCTCGGTGAGGAGGACGTTGTACTCGTCGGCCAGCGCCCGCACTTTGGCCAGGTCCACGGGGTAGGTGTCGCGCACCTGGGCCTCGCGGGCCTGCAGCAGCAGCTGCCGCGCCGGGTTGAAAAACGGGCCGCCGCGGTACTCCCGCACCACGTAGGCGTAGCCCTCGATGGCGCTTTCGTAGTCCTTGTTTTGCAGGGCGATGGCGGCCAGCTCCAGCACCCGGCTGCCCTGGCTGCGCCCGCGCCGGTCAAGGGCCCGCGCCTGGATGAGGGCCCCGGCAAAGTCGCGGCGCTGCACGTTCAGCCACAGCAGCAGCTCGCTGTAGGCGGCCTGCTCGGGGTGCTGCTGCGTGGCGGCAATCAGCAGCTTCTCCAGCGCCTCAAAGTCCTTCTCCTCGCGGAGGGCGTTTTGCAGCATGTTGCGCACGTAGGGCAGCTGGGCTTCGTCCTGCTGCACCAGGCGCAGGGTTTCGGCCAGCAACTGCTCGCGCTGCCCGGTCTGGGTATAAAGCTGGATGAGCTGCGGGGCGTACTCGGCCTCGTTTTTGGCCAGCGTGCGGCCCCGCAGGTAGGTTTTCTCGGCCCAGGCCGGCAGCTCGCGGCGGGTAAACTCCGTTGCTACCAGCACCACCTGGGCGGGCGTGAGCTGGGCCAGCACGCGCTGCCACTGCTTGTCGGCGGCCGGGGCCTGGCCGCTGGCCTGGTACACGCCGCCCAGGGCCACGCCGATGGTGCCATCCTCGGGGTGCTGGCGTTGGGCCTTTTTGGCGAGCTTCTCGGCGTCTTTCCAGCGCTTGAGGCTTTGCAGCGCCGCGAGGTAGTCGGGGAAGGTGGCGGGGGCGGTTTGCTCCTCCCCTTTCAGCTTCTCAAAGAGGAAGACGGCCTTTTCGAACTCGCCCCGGTGGGCGTAGTCGCGGGCCAGGGCCGCGCCGCTGGTGGCGCCCCAGGTACGTACCGGGCCGCCCTGCGGCTGCGGAACCTGCGCCTGGGCCAGGGCGGCGGGGCCGCACAAGGCAGTGGCCAGAAGAAAGTGCGTAAGGCGCATAGCCGTCAGATGGAACAAAGGATGAGTTGTGCGGCAGTGGGTTTCGGCCCCACGCTACGCCGCGAAAGAATACACCCTCGTTTCGGCCAGGCGCGTGGGCGGGGCCGCCTGCCCGTGCATGATTTGCAGCAGGCGGTCGGTGGTTTCGGTAGAAAACAGCCGTTCGCCCGTCAGCTTGTTTACCCTGGCGGGCACATTCTCCACCACCACCACTTCGGTGCCCACCTGGGCCAGGTACGTGACGAAGGTTTGCTCGAGCTGGCGTTCCTCTTCGGCGTAAAATTCGTTGATGGCGGCGTTGGTCATGATGTTCTTCGGTTGATGAAATCGGGGTGCCACTGCCCTAAATCCGGCTCGTAGGCGGTGATGATTTTGACGCGGGGCCGCCGGGGATGACTACACACAATATGTAGCGGCCGGTTCCCTGCCGTTCGGCCCAGCACCAGGCAGCTGGGGCCGTGGCGGTCGTCGGGGTAGTATTCCAGCACCCGTCCCGAAATTAATGCCTGGCGCACTTCCCCGGCCGAAATCCGACGTTGCGCCATCCGCCCGTAGGCGTGCTCAGCAAATTCCAGCGCGTCGATTGCGGCTTTTCGGCGTAGCTCAGCCTGCTCATCCTCCGTCATGTTTGCTCCGTTTTCGGTTGGTTCCGACGCCCACGAAAAAGGGCCATCCCCGGAGGTATGGCCCTTTTCTGTTCCAATTGCTTTGGTCTAGAAAAACTTGCTGCGGTTGTCCTTCACGTTGGCGTGGGCCTTGATGGCCTCGTATACCTTGCTGTCCTGCTGCTGGGTGCGCTGCTGGGCCAACTGCGTCCGCACGGCTTTGAGGTCGGCCACGGCGGGGGCAGGCGTCGTGCTCACCGGCTCCACCAGCAGCACGCCCGCTTCGCCCTGGATGGCGGCCGACTTCTGCCCGGCCTTGAGGGCGAAGGCGCGGCCCACGGCCACCGGCTCGTAGCCCACGTTGGGGATGCTGCCCTGGCCCAGGGCCACGTTCTCGGCGGTGCCCACCTGCGCGGTGCTGCCGTACTTGGCGGCCATCTCCTCCAGCGTGCCCGACTTGGGCAGCTTCGCCATAATCTGCGTTGCCTTCAGCTCGTTGCGCACCAGCGCCGACAGTTCCGGCTTGAGGCCGGCCACCGTGCCCGAGCCCTTCTCGCGGGTGCCCACGAGGGCGGCAATTACGTACTGGTCGCCCATTTCGTACACTTCCGACACGTCGCCCACCTTGGTTTCGGTGCCGTTCGGGTTGAAGCCGTAGGCCCAGCGCACCATTTCGCGGGCGCTTTGCAGGCTGTTCACGCTGCGGGCGCTGCGGTCAAGGTTCAGGGCTTCCTGCTTTTGCAGGGTCTTGTCCTTGGTCACGAGCTTGCGGAACGTGTCGAGGTCGGTGGCTTCGCCGCGCAGCTGCTGGGCCTTGGCGTAGGCGGCTTCGCGGGTGGCATCGCTCGGCACAATGGCTTTTTTCACCTCGGCCACCTGGTAGGTCTCCTTGGTGGGCACGGCGGTTATTTTGATGATGTGGTAGCCGAACGAGGTTTTCACCAGCTCCGGCAGCAGCCCGGTTTTGGTGGCCCCAAAAATGGCCTTCTCAAACTCGGGCACCATGCGCCCGGCCCCAAACCAGCCCAGGTCGCCGCCCTGGTCCTTGGTGCCGTCGGTACCAAACTGCCGGGCCATGGCCCCAAAATCGGCCCCGGCTTTGATTTTATTCAGCAAGTCCTGCGCTTTGGCCTTAGCCGCAGCCTCGCCGGCGGGCGTAGCCGCGTCGGCCTTGATGAGGATGTGGCTGGCGCGGGCCGCCGACTTATCCCCCATCTTGGTGCCCAGCACCTTGTAGAGCGAGTAGGTGCCGCCCTCGGCGTAGGGGCCGTACACCTGCCCGGCCGTGAGGGGCAGCATCTTGCGAAGCTGCTCCGGCAGGTCGGCCGGCGAGCGGTAAGCCTTGTTGAAACGCTGGTCGGAGTTGATGTTCACAAAGTTGGAGTCCGACGGGGCGGTGGCAAACTGCGTGGCCAGGGTGGCCATCGTGGTTTTCACGGCGCTGCTGTCGTCCTTCGAGGCCACCACGGGCACCGCGATGTACTCAATCGAGCGGCCTTCCTCGGCCTTGTACTTGCCCTTGTGGGCGTCGAGGTAGGCCTGCAGCTGGTCGTTGCTCACCTTCACGGCCGAGTCCGAAATGCTGCTATAGGGCACAAACAGGTACTTCACCGTGGCCTTGGTGTTCTGGTTGGCGTCGTAGCGCTTGGCTTCGGCGGTCGTCACGTACACCGAGTTCTTGAGCAGGGCGTTGTACTTGGCCGACAGGCGGTCGGCGGGCAGGTTGGCTTCGAAGGTGTGCCAGGCGTTTTGCTGCTCGGCGGGCAGCTTGTCGAGGTTTTTGAGGTACTCAATCAGCTTGGCCTTGTCGAATTGCCCGGTGGCTTTGTCGGTAAAGGCCTGCTTGATGCCGGGGTTGATGTTGTCGCCCTGCACCATGTCCACCAGCTCGTCGTCGCTCACGGCGAGGCCTAACTTGTCCCACTCCTGCTTGAATGCCACGCGGTACAGGGTCTGGTTCCAGGCCTGGTCGCGGAGGTAGCCCATGGCCTGGTCGTCGGGCTGCTTGCCCTGCTGCTGGGCAATAAAATTCTGTTTGGCCTGCTCCAGGGCCACGTTGTAGGTGTCGAGGTCGATTTTTTCGCCGGCTACTTCGCCCACTACTTTATCGTTGCCGCGAAAGAGGCTGTTTTTGCCGCCCACGAAGTCGCCGCCCACAATAAAGAGCAGCATGCCAATGGCCACGGTGCCCACTGCCCAGCCCGATTTTTCCCGAATCGTGTTAATTAAAGCCATTTACTTGCTTGAAAACAATTCTCTAGTTAAGTCAAAAGAGGTGCAAAATAACCGTAAAATCCCCGGCTATCAAAACCAAACCGATTATTAAGTGGGCAAAAGGTTTAGGAGCGGCGTTTTTTGGGGCTGCCGCCGCTGCGCTCACGGCGGCGCTTTTCCTCAGCCAGCTTGGCTTCCTGGGCAGCAATCTTGGCGGCCACGGCTTCCTGCTGCCGCCAGTAGATGAGCGGCATCCAGCACGCCAAGCTCAGCATAAAAATCCAGTAGTTCCGCGCCAGGTCGTTGTAAAAAACCGTCTGGTACACGCCAATCACGAACGTGACCACCCCCAGCGAGAGCAGCACAGTACGCAACAAAGCCTTGTCAAATTTCATAGCAAAAACAAAAATAAGCACCTGACTGCCTGCCGAAACGCGCCGCGTCGCCGGGGCTACGGCACGGGGTTGGCAATCGAAAACACGCCGGTGGGCTGTGTGATGCGGTAGCGCGAAAAATCCTGGTTAGCCGTGAGGCCAAAGCCCGTGAGGCGCTCGGCGGGCGTCACTACTTCGACGGCCATTTTGGGCTTGGTGTAAATCTGCTGCTTGTTGCGGTCAAAAAACAGCTCTTCGGTTTTCATCTGCTGCTGGTTGGGCACGTTGGCCAC
>JANXUO010000524.1 GCA_025356245.1 Hymenobacter sp. | reverse complement strand
GCACTTCGTGCGGCGCGTCGGGGATGACCTTTTGCATGACGCGCTTGATTTTACTTAATTCATTCATCAAATTCACCTTGTTGTGCAAGCGGCCGGCAGTATCGATAATCACCACATCGGCCTGCATCTCAACGGCTTTCTGCACGGCGTCGAAGGCCACCGCGGCCGGGTCGGTGTTCATGCCGTGGCTGACGACGGGCACACCCACCCGCTGCCCCCAAATGATGAGTTGGTCCACGGCCGCGGCCCGGAAGGTGTCGGCTGCGCCCAGCACTACTTTTTTGCCCGCGCTGTGAAACCGGTGCGCCAGCTTGCCAATGGTCGTTGTTTTGCCCACGCCATTCACCCCAACCACCATAATAACAAAGGGTTGGCCGTTGGCGCGGTCGGCGCGTTCCAGCACGGCCATCGAGCCGGAGTTGTTGTCTTCGAGCAGGGCGGCAATCTCTTCGCGCAGGATGCGGTCGAGTTCGCCGGTGCTCACGTACTTGTCGCGGGCCACGCGCTGCTCGATGCGCTCGATGACCTTGACCGTGGTTTCGATGCCCACGTCGGCGTGCACCAGCAGGGTTTCCAGGTCGTCGAGCACCGCCTCATCGACCGTGTTTTTGCCAACTACGGCCTTGCTGAGCTGCTCAAAAAAGCTGGTTTTGGTTTTTTCGAGGCCCGCGTCGAGCGCGGTTTGCTGCGCGGCGCTTTCCTTGTCTTTCTTAAAAAAATCGAAGAGACCCATGATTTTAAGCAGTTGGCTGTTAGCAAATAGCAGTAGGCTGGCAGCCGGGAATTAAGCGTACACGAAAAAAGTCCCACGAAGGTGGGACTTTTTCAGGGGTTGGGCAAACCAAGCGGCAACTATTTGTTGCCGGTGGCCAGGAATTCCTGCACTTTGTCCACCAATACCATTTCCTCCTTGAAGGTGTAGGCACCAGTTTTCTCCGATTTTACGGCCCGGATTACTTTTGCCCAGTCTTTGCCACCGGCAACTTTCAGGGTAGCTACTACTTTCTTAGCCATGACGCGGGTTATTTAATTTCTTTGTGAACAGTCATTTTCTTGAGAATCGGGTTGAATTTCTTCAACTCGACGCGCTCAGGCGTGTTCTTGCGGTTTTTCGTGGTGATGTAGCGCGAGGTGCCCGGCATACCGGAGGTTTTATGCTCCGTGCATTCCATGATAACCTGCACCCGGTTTCCTTTCTTGGCCATCTCGACTTGGGGGTGTGTTTTGAATTTAGGAGTGCAAAGGTACGGGCTTTTGGGAAAATAACAATAGGTGAAGCGGTTGTAAATTCTCCCGAGCTCCGGCCGCCAGCGCCAACGCCTTATTTTAGCGCCGGCAACTGCCAGCCTTCCAGGGCACTGGGCTCAGTCATGAGCTTTTCAATGTCGGCCACCGTGCGCGGTGCCCCGGCCGACAGGTTCTCGTAGCCCGTGGGCGTTATCAGGATATCGTCTTCGATGCGCACCCCGATGTTCCACCACTTGGCGTCGCAAGGAGCGCCCGCCGGGATGTAAATACCCGGCTCCACGGTGATGACCTGCCCGGCCGCCAGCGGGCCGTAGCGGCCCCGGTCGTGCACGTCGAGCCCCAGGTAGTGGCTGGTGCCGTGGGGAAAATAGAGGCGGAAATCATCTTTTTTCTTGATGATGCCGAGGCGGGCCAGGCCCTGGGCCACCACTTCCTGGGCCGCGCGGCCGGGGGCCGAAAACGGGTTGCCAGGGCGGCAGGCGGCCAGCCCGGCCTCTTGGGCGGCCAGCACCAGCTCGTAAATCTGGCGCTGGGCGGGGCTGAAAGTGCCGCTGGGCGGGGCCGTGCGCGTCACGTCGGCGGTGTAGCCGTGATATTCGGCGCCGCAGTCCATGAGCAGCAGGTCGTTGTCAAGGCGCAGGCGGTCGTTGGCCTCGTAGTGCAGGATGCAGCCGTTGGCACCACCGCCCACAATGCTGGGGTAGCCCTGAAACTCGGCTCCGTAGCGGCGGTACACGTACTCGTGCAGGCCCTGCACGGCCATTTCGCCCAGCTCGGGGCGCAGGCTTTTCATTACTTCGCGTTGCGCAGTAGTGCTGATGGTAATGGCTCGCCGCAGCAACACCAGTTCTTCGGGCGACTTTATTTCGCGCAGCTCGTCCATTATTTCGCCCAGCGTGGCCCCGTCGTAGCGGCCGGGTGGGTTGGGACTAATGGCCAGCCGCCGCTGGGCCTTGGTGGTGGCCGCCAAGTAGGCCTTCACCGAAGCATCGTCGGCCAAGGCGGGCCGCTCCACCAGCAACTCTTGAAGTAAGGCGCGGGCGTCGTCGGCCTGGGTAAGCCCGTAGCGTTTAAGGGTTTTATAGATAACGGTGCGGGCGGGGTCGTAGCTGGCGGGCAAGCCGCTTTGTTGCCGGAAAGTGGCCACCAGGCTGGCCAGGTCGGCGGGTTTTTTGGGGTCGTCGCTGGTATCGGCGGGCAGGTCGGGGAAAAGAATTTGGTCGAAATCGGCCCAAGCGACGCCCACCGTGGCGAAGGCCGTGTTGTCGGCGGCAAATTGCAGGCCTAGCTGCTCGCGCACGCTGCTTGCGCCCCGGCGGCGGCCCGTCCACTGCTCGGCAGCGGGGTTGCGGGGCTGGCCAAACAGCGCCTCGGTTACGCCCGGCTGCCCCGCCACCGTGCGCGGCTCCTTAAACAGCAGCAGCACGGCATCGGGCTCCTCGTAGCCGGTAAGATAATAAAAATCAGGGTTTTGATGGTAAATGAAGTCAATATCGTTGGCCCGATTGCGCACGGGCGCGGCAAACACCACGGCCACGCCGTGCGGCGGCAGCAACGCCCGCACCCGCTCGCGTTGCGCCCGGTGGAAGGCGGGCGGCAGGAAATCGGCGGGGCGCGGCGGGGCCGGGGCCATGGTCAGCACGGGGCGGGCCAAGGCGGGCTTGGGCGCTTGGGCGGGCGTTTGTACGGGCGGGACTGGCGTTGGAGTCTGCGCTTGGGCGGCGGTGCCCGCGAGCAAGGCCATCGCCGGCACCACGGCCCTAGCAATAACCCCTATACGGCAAACAATTGTCTTCATAGCAATGCGAAGATGCAGCCGAAATGATAATACAGCCTCGAAAGCGTTTGGATTGGCTACAATGACAGCGTTTTTCTGGCGGGCAAACTGGCCGGCGGGCCGCACGCAACCCAGCGCCCCTGCCAAGCCAACGAAGCCATCCAACAGCACAAAGCGACGAGAGAGCAAACCTTTTATCATTGTTTTACAAAGATTCTCAGAACATTGCTAACGCGCAACTAACCAGATTCAGGATTATGGCAGCGATGCTTCACTTGCTCAGCGGGCGCTGACATTTTTCTGAGCGACGAGAGCCCGGCGGCGGCGTTACCTTGCTGCCCATGAAACGCCTTCTGCCGTTCGCCTTCGCACTGGTCAAATTCGTCTCGGGCTACTGCCTCATTAGCCCGCAGTACGACTTGCAGCGCGACGAATACCTTTACCTCAATCAGGGCCAGCACTTAGCCTGGGGCTACCTCGAAGTGCCGCCGCTCACGGCCGCGCAAGGCTGGGCCGCGCTGGCGCTGGGCGGAGGCGAGGGCTGGGTGCATTTCTGGCCGTTTCTGTGGGGTGCGGCCACCGTTTACCTGGTGGTGCGGCTGGCCGAGCGCCTGGGCGGGGGCTGGTTTGCCCAAAGCCTGGCCGCCACCTGCTACCTGGGCTCGGCTTATGCCCGTCTCAACCTGCTGTTTCAGCCCAATTCGTTTGAGGTGTTCGGGTTTGTATTTTGCTTGTTTTGGCTGGTAGCTTATTGGCAGAATCCCCGGTCCCGTTACCTGTATTGGGTGGGCCTGGGCCTGGGGTTAGGCCTGTTGAACAAGTACACCACGCTTTTTTTTATGGCCGCGCTGGGCGGCGCACTGCTGCTCACACCGGCCCGCCGGTTGCTGCTGAACCGGCATTTCTGGGGCGCGGCAGCGCTGACCGGCCTGCTGTGGCTGCCCAACGCGCTATGGCAGTTGCGGCACGGCATCCCGTTTTTGCATCACGTGGCGCTGCTCAAGAGTAGCCAGCTGGTGCACGTGCAGGCCACCGACTTCTGGAAAGCCCAGTTGCTGATGTGCTTGCCCGCCACGTGGGTATGGCTGCCCGGCCTGCTGGCCCTGCTGCTAAGCCGGACTTTCCGACCGTACCGGGCCGTGGGCTGGGTGGCCGTGCTGGGCGTAGGCCTGCTGGCCGCCCTCCACGGCAAAGACTATTATGCCTTGGGCTACTACCCCGTGCTCTTCACGTTCGGCGCCGTGTGGTGGGAAACGTGGCTCAGGCGGTTGGAAGAAAAAAAGCGGTTGCAGCGCATCAAGCAGTTTGCTCACCTCCAGCGTGTGGGGCCTGAAGTAACTGCCCCGACAGGGCAGGTTTTTGCTTGGTTAACGGCGTTACGATTGGTGTTGGTAATGTTTCCGGTGGCGTTCCTGGCCCTCTTTCTCCCCCTGATGTTCCCCGTGCGCAGCCCGGCTGTGATGGCCGCACTGCGGCCCCGGTATGTTCATCTCGGTGTGTACCGCTGGGAAGACGGCCAAAACCACGCCTTGCCCCAGGATTACGCCGACATGCGCGGCTGGCACGAGCTGGCCGCCAAAACATGGGCTGCCTACCAAAGCCTGCCCGATTCGGTGCGGCCCCACACCCTTATCCACTGCGCCAACTACGGGCAGGCCAGCGCTATCAACTACTTCAACCGTGCCCGCGCCATGCCGGCTGCCAACAGCCTCAACGGCAGCTTCGTTTTCTGGTACCCGAGCCTTGACCGGTGCCAGGCCCTGCTCATCATCGATGATGAGCCCGACGACGACCTGGCCCCGCATTTTGCCGCCTACCGCCGCTTCGCCGTCGTGGCTGACACTTTTGCCCGCGAGCAAGGCACGGCCATCACCATCGGCTTGGGCCCCGACCATCATGTGCTAGACCAAGTGCACCGGGAACAGCGCGCGGCCCTGGCCGCCTGGGAAGGCGACTGAACGCGGGTAATGTACCCGGCAGGCCCAGCACGCAAGCATAAACATAGATTAGCCTGGCTGTGCCTCTGTTTGGGCTTTGTTAGCGCAACGGAGCCTGTTTCAAGCCTTCGCGGAGGCGGGCCACACGATGAGGGCAGCAGGCAGACCAGAAGGGGAGCAGGCAATAACGAGCCGGGCGGGCAGCGCGCTGCTTCTGCCAACAGACAAAGCCAGCGCCGATAAATTGCCGCAGTGGCATCCTCATCAGCGCTGGCTTGGACATTAAAAGCTGTTGGCTAAGGGCTATTAGCTAATGGCTTTTCAAAAATTAGTAGGTCACGAAACCTTCCTGCTTGGCCTTTTTCAACACGGCCATGATGCCGTTTTTGTTGATGGTGCGCAGGGTGGACGTGGCCACGCGCAACGTCACCCAAGTGTCTTGCTCGGGGATGTAGAAGCGCTTTTTCTGCAAATTCGGAAAGAATTTGCGCTTGGTTTTGTTGTTGGCGTGCGACACGTTGTTGCCAACGCGGGTGCGCTTGCCGGTCAAATCACAAATGCGGGCCATGATATCAGTGGTTTAGTTGATGCAGTGCAGGGAAACGGGCCGCAAAAATAGGTAAAAGTCTGGGGATTACCAAACCCGGCGGCACTATTTTTGCCCCAAACCGCCTTCTGTGGGCTTAGGGCCACGATATTTCCACGGGCAGTGGCGGCATACGTTGCGGCAGCAAGCGCCCCGCCGGCGGTGGTACTGCTCGGTAAAAACCAGGTAGCCCTCGGGCGTGAGGTAGCTGTCGCCGGGCTGCAGGGGTTGGGTTTCAAAAGCAGGCATGGGTGAACCAAAGGTACGGCGGTGGCAGTTGGGTGGCCTAACCCTGGGTCTTTTGCTCCCCCGTCGCCTATGCTCCTTCGCGCTTTGTTACTCGTTACTAATCTATGCATTACCACCACCTGGCTTGCCCCGGCCGCCCTTGTTGGGCAACCGCCGGTGGTGCTGGTGGGCCTGACCAACACGACGCCCGCCCTACGGCCTGCCCTGCGAGCCGCCGATGCTGACCTGGCCGAACCCTTGCGCGAAGCGCACCGCACCCTGACCCAAGTTCGCAAGCAATTCCAGCTGGGGTTGCGCGTGGACGACGCCTTGTTTGTGGCCGTTCGGGTGCTGGCCGCCGACACGGCGTTTCGGCTGGTGCAGGCGCGGGTATTAGGCTGGCACGATGGCACCGTGCAGGCCTTGGTGCCCGCTGCCCAGCCCAGTACGCAGGAGCCGGATGCGGACTCGGCCACGCCCCTGACCTTTCCCGAAAGTGCCGTGCTCGACTGGACGCTGCAACACGCCGACGGCCGCGTGGAGGGCAATTTCCTGGGCCGGCACCACGCAGCCACAGAGCGGGCGGGCACGATGGAGCTGCGTTGAAGGGGAGCCTGGAGGCGACCAGCACGGCGAAAGTTGTAAATTTGGGGGCACGCTAACGCACTCCCACCCATGAATACTGCTGCCTCCATTGCCACTGCCACGCGCTCCGACGAGCTAATGGCCCTTGAAAACCAGTACGGTGCCCACAACTACCACCCCTTGCCCGTGGTGCTGAGCCGGGGCGAAGGCGTGCACCTGTGGGATGTGGAAGGCAAGCATTATTTTGACTTTCTGTCGGCTTACTCGGCCGTGAACCAGGGGCATTGCCACCCGCGCATCATTGCAGCGCTCACGGAGCAGGCCCAACAGTTGACGCTCACGAGTCGGGCGTTTTTTAACGACCGGCTGGGTGCGGCCGAAAAGCAGTTGTGCGAGCTGTTTGGCTACGACAAAGCCCTGCTGATGAATTCCGGGGCCGAAGCCGTGGAAACTGCCCTGAAGCTGGCCCGCAAATGGGGCTATCAGGAGAAAGGAATTGCGCCCAACGCGGCCCGCATCCTGGTGGCCGAACACAATTTTCACGGGCGCACGACGGGCATCATCTCGTTCAGTACCGACGGCGACAGCACGGGCGGATTTGGGCCGTATATGCCCGGCTATCAGGTGGTGCCGTACGATGATTTGGCCGCGCTGGAAGAGGCCCTGGCCGACCCGCACGTGTGCGGCTTCCTGGTGGAGCCAATTCAGGGGGAGGCCGGGGTGATGGTGCCCTCAGAAGGGTATTTGTTTAAAGCCCAGGCCCTGTGCAAGGCCCACAACGTGCTGTTTTTGGTGGACGAGATTCAAACCGGGCTGGGACGCACGGGCAAGCTGTTGGCCTCGTGTTACGAAGGTGTTCATGCCGACATCCTCATCCTGGGCAAAGCATTGAGTGGCGGAGTATTGCCGGTGTCGGCGGTACTGGCTGCCGACCGTATTATGCTTACCATTCAGCCGGGGCAGCACGGCTCTACGTTCGGCGGCAACCCGCTGGCATGCGCCGTGATGCGGGCGGCGTTGGATGTATTGCGGGATGAAAAGCTGACGGAGAATGCCTTCCGTCTGGGCGAAATTTTCCGGGAACGCATGCGACAACTGCAGGCTCGCCGGCCCGAAGTAGTGACGTTGGTGCGCGGCAAGGGCTTGCTCAACGCCGTGGTAATCGAGCCTGCCACCGACGGGCGCACAGCCTGGGACGTGTGCGTGACGCTGATGGAACACGGCGTGCTGGCCAAGCCCACCCACGGCGACATCATCCGTTTCGCTCCGCCGCTGGTGATTACGGAGGAACAGCTGCATGAAGCCTGCGACGTGATTGAGGAGGTAATAATGGCGTTTTAGGGCCTGTTGCGCTTGGCGTTCAGCGGACGTGGAGAAAGGGTTTGAGGGAGTTTATGTACTTCTTCATACCCTTTTTTGCGCCCATTAAACGCCTTGCACAACTCATCCTCCTCCGGGCTGGAGTTGTGAAGCAGATTACTGCACTTGAACGGTTATATTTGTCCGTTTGCGCTGCTTTATTCTTGCATTTTTTGCTGGCGCGTTCGCAATCTTATGCTGATGCGCTTCATTCGTTGGGGGTGGCTGCTGGCGTTGCTGCCCTTGGCTACCGCCGCCCAAACGCCCGCTATGAGCCACCTGCGCGGGCAGTTGCGGCTGGCCCGCACCGACACAGCCCAACTGCGCGGGCTGCTGGCCCTGGCCGCCGAGGTGGAGAGCAACGACAGCACCGTTTTTTATTCCCGGCAGGCCCTGGCGCTGGCCAGCCGCCCCCGGCCGGCCGCTGCCCCGGCGGCTCGGCGCTGGTGGCTCGGCGCTGGTGGCTGCGGCAACAGGCAGGGATTTGGCGGGGGCTGGGGGCAATGTACCATGCCGCGCAGCGCAAGGATAGTACAGTAGTTTGCCTGCAACGCAGCGCCCGCACCTGGCAGGCACTGGGCAACCACGAAGAACAGCTTTCGGTGCTATCCGACTTATTTTCAGTGTACAACACCCTCAACGACTACCCGCAGGCCTTGAATACCCTCCAGCAGGGGCTACGGGTGATTGACCGAGTGGCGCCGGGTGGCCCGACGGCCCGGCCAGCCGCTACTTTTCTGACTTACGTCAGCTTTTACTATTTCGGGCAACACGACTACGATGCCGCCCGACGCTACGGGCAGCAGGGCGTACACCGGCTGGCGTTGGCCCACGATTCGCTGGGCATGGTGTCGGTGCTGGCCGCCCTGAGCGTGGCCGAGCAGGAACTTCACCAGCCCGCGTTGGCCGAACAACACGCCCGCTGCGCCGTCCGCCTGGCGAGCCGGGGCGGCGTCGTGACCGAGCCCGGCCCGCCCCTGATGGTAATGAAGGCGCTGACAAACATGGCCGATGTAGAGCAGCGCCTGGGCCACGCGGCAGCGGCAGTGCCCTACGCTCAGGAGGCAGAAAAAATGCAGGCCCCGCTTGGTATTCTGGTCTTGAAAAGCGACTTGGCGTGCGTGCAATCGGCCATTTACCAGGATTTGGGGCAGCCAGCAAGAGCCTTGGCCTGCTTCAAATCCTACATCGCGACCCGCGACTCGACCTCGACGGAGGCCACGCGCCGGGCAGTCCTCATGCAGCGGATGAGCCACCAAAGCCAGCTTAAGGAAGCGGCATTGCGGACCGCCCAACAAAAGCAGCAAGCTCAGACCCAGGCCGAAATTCGCCACCAAAAGCTGCTACGCTGGCTGGGGCTGGCCGGGGCTGCGCTGCTATTGGCGGCGGCGGCCGGCTGGTATGCCTGGCAGCGCGCCCACCAACGCGCCACCCAAGCCCTGGAAGCCCAGCGGCTAGTCGATTTGCAGGCGCTCGACCGCCTAAAAACCACGTTTTCCACCAACATCAGCCACGAGTTTCGCACCCCGCTCACCCTTATCCTAGGGCCGGCTGAAACGCTGGCTCCATCGAGTTTGTGTGCAGGCAGGCTCGCATCGCCGTCACCGACATTGCCGCCATTGG
>JANXUO010000519.1 GCA_025356245.1 Hymenobacter sp. | reverse complement strand
GCGCCGGCCCGCACCCGCAAGCACGTCGCCACGCCGGCCCGCAAATCGGCCTGCAAGCGCGTCAATATGTACCTGCGCTGGCTGGTGCGCCGCGACGCCGCCGGCGTCGATTTCGGCCTCTGGACCCGCCTCTCCCCCGCCGACCTCATCATGCCCATCGACCTCCACGTCGAGCGCGAGGCCCGCGCCCTGGGCCTGCTCACCCGCAAGCTCGTGGACTGGCAAGCCGCCGAGGAGCTGACGGCAAACCTGCGGCTTTTCGATGCCGACGACCCGGTGAAGTACGACTTTGCGCTGTTTGGGGCGGGGGTGGCGTAACTCAGCCGCTACGAAAGCCCAGCCACCGCACCGAGTTTCGCCTGAAATGACGAGGGGCACTGCCTTTCGGCAGCACCCCTCGTCTTTGGGGCAAGGGCTTGCGCCCCCGCCGCTGTAAAGCGAACAATGGTCCTTGCTGCTTACAGTCCTATCACCAGCCGGCGGGCCACACAACCAGCCCCTCCGCATACGCGCACCACATACACCCCAGCCGGGCGGGCGCTCAAATCTAGCTGGTGCTGACCCGCAGCCCAGCCATTGGCCTGGTACACGACCTGGCCCACGGCATTGCTGACCTGCACGGCCCAGGGGCCAGCGCTGGCCGGGCCGGGCAGTTCCAACTCAAAGCGCCCGTCAGCGCTGGGGTTGGGCACCAAGCGTAAGGCCGCCGCCCAGGCCGGGGCTCGGGTGGAGGTAAGGGTTACGTCGTCGACTACGATGTCGTCCACAATCAGTAGAGTACCATTGCCGGGTGCTCCGGGGGTTGGGATACCGAGACGGCTAAACGCATGAAATCCCAGGTTGTAGAATCCGTCGTTGGCCACTGTGATGTCTTGCACAGGCGGCGTGGTGCTGGCATCGGCGGGTATGTAGGTAAAGGTGCTTGTTTGCGGGTTACTGAACAACTGGACGGTTCGGCTAGTGGGGTCCGGCGCATCGCAGAGCCACACCGCCAGCTTATCGGGCAAGTTGGGGATGGCCTGGCTCCGGTACTTGAACGAGAGCCGGTACCGGTGCCCCGCCAGCAACCCCAGCGAAGGCGTAAAAAACCAATCCGCCGCCACGCCCCCAACCGGAAAAATTCCGGTGTTGCAGTTCAAAAAAAGCGCATTGGGGCGGCTGACGTAAAAATTTGTAAAAGCAAAGCCGGGGAGAACGGTTGAATCTGAAATCACCCACGTAGTGCGGTTGCCGTCGGCGTCAAGCGCCTGACTGCCGCAGGGCCAGGGCTGGCCCGGCGGCAGCGCATCAAAGGCTTCACGGTACGGGAACTGCGTCACCACCGGCCCCTGGCAGGGCGCTAGCGCGTCCACCGGCCCGGCCCACACCCCGATGCCCCCACCGGCGCAACGGGTCCGGGCATAAAACTGGTGCGGTACATCGGGCTGCAGGGCATAAAGCCAGAACGGCCCCCGCCGCTGCTGCACCACCCGCCCCCCCGTGGCCGTGGCTCGGTTGGGGTCGAAGCCCGCCGGGCCGTAAGCTACCTCGTAGCCCACGGCGTTATAGGTACTGTCGAACTCGACCCTAAACGGCCCGCCCCGCACCACCACCTGTAGGTTGGCCGGGCGAGGGCAGGCCGGGGCGGGAGCCGTGATGACCTCGGCCATGAACTTGCCGCATATCGTGTCTATTACCGCTGCGAAGGTAGCCGCGTCACTTGGCGGCAATATCGGCGTGTCGCCAAGGGCAGAATAGAAAACGGTGTAAGTTACCTCGGAGCGTTGCGGCACATCCAATTGAAAGCCCCACGGCATGGGTTCGTAGCGCGGGCTGGACCCGACGCGCCCCACCACAAAAAAACCGGCGATGTACTCCCGGTTTTGCAGCACCACGTCGTCGGCGAGCGGGAAACTCATGTAGCGCCCGATGTCGGCCTGGCCCACCAGCCGTTGCGGCGAGCGGCCCAGCATCCGCCCGGTCTGCCGGTCGGCCACGAAGCCTTGCAGCACCAATCCCACCGAGAACGGATGCACCACGTAGGCCCGCACGGCCCGCACCTGCCGGGCCACGTTGCCCACCGCGAAGCGGTTGCCTATTCCGCCCACCAGCGCCATCCGAAACTCGCCGGGGCGGGCGAAGCTCGGGATGCCGGGCGTGACGTAGGAGGTCGTGTCAACGCTCACCACCTGCCCCAGCTGCACCGAGTCGTTGGCCGGGTTGTCGTCGGCCGACACGCGGGCGCTGAGCAACTGCCGGCCCAGCGCCCCCGGCGGGTACGCCCCAAACGACACCACGGCCTTGTCGCCCGGCCTCAAGGGCGGCACCGAGGCGGTGCGCACAAGAGGGTTGGCCCCGGTCAGGCGCAGGCGCACCGTAGCGTTGGCCATAGCCAGCGTACCTCGGTTCACTATTCTGGCCCGCACCACCTGCGGCATGGCATCGCCCTGAGCCAGTTTGTCGAGGGTGTAGATGTGCGTCACGGCCAGGTCGTGCGGGTAGGTCGTTTGGGCCAGGGCGGCACCGGGCAGCAGCGCTGCCAGCAAGTAGAGGCTAACTGTTTTCATGGGAATCAAATAAAAAAGAATAAACGAGAATTGGGCGCTGCCTCCCCAGCCAAGGTAGCAGCGCCCAATTGGCAAACCCAAAAGCTAGAACAACTGAACGGGGGCTGACAAGCCAGCGGTGGTCAGGTATGTTGTCGGCAACGAATTGGCTTCCTTTTTATCGTCAACATACACATGGTAGAAACCCGCCGGTACCTTTTGCGGCGCAATGGCACTCGTCGTCGGACCAACCAAGGGGGGAGTAAGTCCGCCGAATAAGGCGATGGAATTATAACGCACCGCTGCGCTGCCCGTGTTGGGATATGTGGCGTTAGCATCCCAGGTGGGAAAAATCGAAGCGTCGTTGTAACCCGACGACAGCGCATAGTATTTGAGCGTAACCGTGTTTCGTACCATCACCCGCAACTCCGGCGTGAGCCTAGAGCCAGAAAAGGTAGCCGTCGGCCAGGTTAAGCCAAAAATTGTGCTGCTTACCGTTGGAGTTGGTGCGGTGTATTGTAAGCCTGGAGAGGCGGTCGGAGTGGCGTTGTTGACCACCAACGAGCCTTCGGCAATGGTTTGGCCGGCGGGGGTTAGGTACTGGGGCACGGGGCTACCGCCCTGGTAGGAGTAGAACCTTACCCGGTAAGTACCCGCTGGCATGTAAGGCGGTATTTTCCAAGGCATACCCCGGTAGCCAGCGGAGGTGTACCCATTAAAGGGCGCATTGGGGGGCGTGGGCCAAACCGATGTTGGGTTGTTGTAGTCGTCAAGAACCCCGGCGCGGTCGGCTAGCATATAAAAGTTGGTGCCAGTTATTTCCAACTGCACCAAGTGCGTGTCGTTGGGAGTCAGGACTGCCCCGTAGTTAAGATTTCCAGCCACAGGCGTGTTGATTGCCCGTGTCAAGAAAAAGACTACGTCACCGGGGGCAAAACTTACTGTGAGTGGCGTAGTGGGAGTGGGAATGATGGGCCCTGGCCGACGGTGGTTTTCGGTGTAAAGAGTAGTTATAAGGCTGGGGTCTATCTCCGGCGGCAGCCCGGTCCCGTTTTGCGAATCGGACTCGCCAATTGGGGTTGCGATTTCCTTTTCTTTATTGCAAGCCAGCAGCAGCAACGAAAAAAGCATTAAGCCAAGTATTCTCAGACTTTTACCGGGAGGGGGGGGGGGGGGATAAAGCCTGGGCGGCGGCAACTTGTACGAGGTTCTTCATGGGGTTGGATTGGGGTTTGGGGTTAAAATGATGCCGAAAGATAATAACATCCGACCAAATAGTTCGCTCGTTGCCACACCTCGGCCAAAATACCCCGAATTTTGTACGTTGTCGCACCGCTTACGCCAATAACTGCTGCGTTTAATAGGGGCCTGCAACTGGCTGGTTGGAGCTGACTAACCCGTTTTTGTGCGAGCCGCGCTATTTCATCCCGCCCCGCCCACCCCAAGCACCACCAGCAGCAGCACATCTTCCCCGCCCCGCGTGAGGCGGTGGTAGCGGCGGCGGGCGCGGTTGGTCCACGCCGTCAGGCCCAGGGTTTCGAGGCGCAGGGTGGAGCGGGCACCCGAGCGCGGCCCCAGGCCGGCGGCCGTTTGCAGGGCAGCGGTGGTGGCTTCGGGCTGGGCCAGCAGCAGCAGCAGCATCTGGGTGAGGGCGTGGCGGGTGCGCGAGTCGCGCAGGCGGTGCTGGGCCAGCAGCCAGCGGTCGATGCGCCCGGCGACGGCTTCCCGGGTTTGGCTCAGCGGTGCGGGCGGGCGCGGGTCGTCGCGGTGGGCCACACGGGCGGCGAAAGCGGCTCCCAGGCTCTCGGGAGCGGGTTTTTCGGGCATCGGCTCGGTCACGGAGGGCTGCATTTAGCGGAGTATGCGACCGGCAGCAGGCCAGTCAGGAGACAAATCTAAAGCGTAGTAAGCCAAAACAGTATCGTACACAGCCAAAAACATTGCGTAATGCGCCATTTTTTCTAAATACATCGCCTGAATTATAGCGTAGCGGGCCTTATTTTTAACATGACAAGTCTAAACTTTAACGTAGAAAGCCTAAATTTTAACATGACAAGTCCAAGTTCTAACACGGTAAGTCAAAACCTTGTCATTAGCAGTCTTATTAGCAGGTGCGGGCCATCGTCACCCGCTGCACGCCAAGCGCTGCCCTTGCCCTGCCTCAACCGCCCCGCCCCCGAACCCACTGCTCCTACCCCGTGTCGCCCGCTGGGCCCGCTGGCCCGCTGGCCACAGTTTAGCGCGCAGCGCGTAACTGTGCGCCATGAAGTTGGGCAAGTTTGCAACTTGCCGGCCAGGGCCACCCAACGGGCGAGTTACAAACGCGCGCAACTGCCCGGCGCGGAGTTACGCGCTTCGCGCTAAACTCCGGCCAGCATAGCCAATTGCCGCCCCGCCGCCCGAACCCCTTGCCCCCACCCCGTGTTTACCTTCGCACCTACTACCGACGCCCCGCCCCTTGCTCCTCCCCCAACACTTCGAACAAAAAATAGGCTTCGCCGCCCTGCGCACTCAACTCGAGGCCGGCTGCCTCTCGGCCCTGGGCCGGCAGTACGTGGCCCGCATGGAATTCGTGAGCAAGCCCGACGCGCTGCGGACGCTGCTCTACCAAACCGACGAATTTGCGGGCCTGCTGCGCGACGGGGCCGATTTCCCCGCCGCCCACTACCACGACACCCGCGCCCATTTCAAGCGGGCCGCCCTGCCCGGCGCGTTCCTGGACGTGACGGCCTTCCACGAAATCAAGATGAGCCTGCGCACCATCCGCGAGTCGCTCGTTTTCTTCACCCAGGCCGAAGCCGGCCGCTACCCCGAGCTGCGCCTGCTCTGCATTGGCGTGCAGGTGGACCGCAACTTCATGGCCGCGCTCGATAAGGTGATTGACGACGACGGGCAGGTGCGCGACGACGCCTCGCCCCTGCTGCGCCAGATTCGGCAGGAGCTCATTGCCCGGCAGGCGCTGCTCCGCAAGCAGATAGCCACCGTGCTGCGCCACGCCAAAACCGAGGGCTGGGTGCCCGCCGATGCCGAGCCCACCATCCGGGGCGGCCGGCTCGTGCTGCCGGTCATCGCCGAGTACAAGCGCAAGGTGCGCGGCCTCATCCACGACGAAAGCGCCTCGGGCCAGACCGTTTTCATCGAGCCCGCCGCCGTATTTGAGCTGAACAACGACATCCGCGACTACGAAAACGCCTACCAGCGCGAGCTGATTCGCCTCCTCACCCACCTCACCGACCAGCTCCGCCCCCACCTGCCCGACCTCCGCAAGGCCTACCAGTACCTGGGCTTGCTCGATTTCATCCGCGCCAAAGCCCGCCTGGCCGTCGTGCTCGACTGCCGCCTGCCCGAGCTGCACCCCGTGCCCCTGCTGCGCTGGCGCGGCGTGCGCCACCCCGGCCTGCAACTGGCCTTCGCCGAGCATAAAAAAGAAAACGGCGACCCGCGCACCGTGGTGCCCCTGAACTTGGAACTGAGCGCCGAACGGCGGCTTTTGGTGATTTCGGGGCCGAACGCGGGCGGCAAATCCGTGGCCCTCAAAACCGTGGGCCTCGTGCAGTATATGCTGCAAATGGGCCTGCTCATCCCCTGCGAAGACGGCTCCGAAGCCGGCGTGTTCGACGATATTTTCCTCGACATCGGCGACGAGCAGAGCCTGGAAAACGACCTTTCGACCTACTCCTCGCACCTGCTGGCCATGAAGCAATTCCTGGTGCTGGCCAACAAGAAAAGCCTGGTGCTGATTGACGAGTTCGGCACCGGCACCGAGCCGACGCTGGGCGGGGCCATCGCCGAAGCCGTGCTCGAAAGCCTCAACCGCGCCCGCGTTTTCGGGGTGATAACGACGCACTACACCAACCTCAAAAACTTCGCCGAGCGCACGCCCGGCCTCGTGAACGGGGCCATGCGCTACGACCCCGAACGCTTGCAACCCCTCTACCGCCTCGAAGTGGGCAAGCCGGGCTCGAGCTTCGCGATTGAAATCGCCCGTAAAATCGGGCTGCCGCCCGAACTGGTAGCCCGCGCCGCCGACCTCGTGGGCCAGGACAAAATTCGCTACGACCACCTGCTCGAAACCCTGGAGCGCGAAAAAACCACCCTCGAAGCCCGCACCGCCGAAGCCACCGCCGAAGCCCGCCGCGCCAAGCGAAGCGCCGACGACTACGCCCACCTCAAGCAGCGCCTCGAAGCCAGCCGCCTCGATTTGCTGCGGACCGCCAAGCAACAAGCCAAGGCCCTGCTGACGAACACAAACCAGAAAATCGAGGCCACCATCTCCGAAATACGCAGCAGCCAGGCCGACCGCGACACCACCAAAAAGGCCCGCGAGAAGCTCGAAACCTTCGTGCGCGAGGAGCTGCAAATCGAGCCCCCCAAAGCCAAACCCACCCGCGAGCAAGCCGACCTCGCCGGCCTGCAACCCGGCGACAAAGTGGCCCTCTTCGACCAGGAAGGCCACGGCGAGGTCGTCAGCATCAAGGGCAAAACGGCCGAAGTGCGCTTCGGCACCCTCAAAACCCTGGTCAAAACCGACCAGCTCGAAAAGCTGGGCCGCGCCGAAATCCGCGAGCGCGAGGCCGCCGCCAAGTCCAAGGCCGGCCGCCTGGGCAGCGGGGCCAGCAGCGGCAACGGCCTCAACCTCACCGACCGCATGGCCAGCTTCAGCCCCACCCTCGACCTGCGCGGCGAACGCGCCGAAGACGCCATCACCAAAACCATGGCCTTCGTGGACGACGCCGTGATGCTGGGAATGCCCGAAATCAAGTTCCTCCACGGCCGCGGCAACGGCGTGCTCCGCCAGGTGGTGCGCGACTACCTCCGCACCCAACGCGCCATCGCCAGCGTCGCCGACGAGCACGCCGACCGCGGCGGCAACGGCATCACGATTGCGGTGCTGAAGTAAGGTACGGCCGATTTCCTACTTAAATTTACGCCATGACCACTGCCCTGCTCGTCCGCGAAATAAGTAAGCTGCCCTGGGCCGAACGGCTGCTGGTGGTGGAAAAAACGCTCAAATCCATCCGGCAAGACAAGCAGCGCAGCCTCACCCAGGCCGTGGATGCGCTCTACGACGACTACCGCAGCGACCACGAACTCACCGCCTTCACGGCCCTTGATGCCGAGCCGTTTTATGAAGCAAGGTGAAATCTGGCTCGTGAACCTGGACCCAACGGTAGGCTCGGAGATTAATAAAGCCCGGCCCGCCATCATCGTCAATGACGACGTATTGGGCCGTTTGCCGCTGAAGGTAGTGGTGCCCTTCACTGATTGGAAGGACCGGTACGCCGCCGCCGCTTGGATGGTAAAGGTGGAGCCGAACGCCAAAAACCAATTGAGCAAGCCCTCAGCGGCCGATTGTTTCCAGGTGCGTTCGGTGTCCCAGGAAAGGTTAAGCAAAAAAATCGGCACACTGGACCTGGAAACGATGAATAAAATTCGGCACGCATTGGCGCTGGTTTTTAACATCGACTGACGCACACACGTTACCTTACTGCCAAAAAAAGCGGCCTCCCCACACCGGGAAGGCCGCTTTTTTATTCCAAACAAATCCAAAAATCTACTCCACCACCACGCGGCCGAGCTGCACGGCATCGGCCGTCGTCACCTGCACCATGTAGAGGCCGGCCTTGAGGCTGGAAGCATCCACGGCCACATCGTTGCCATTGAGGGCCGCGGTTTGGGTGAGGACGATGCGGCCCATGGCGTCGCGCAGCACCACGGTGGCGGTGCGGGCGGTGCCAGCGGGCAGGTGCAGGGCGAAGCGGCCCTGGGCTGGGTTGGGGTACACCTGCAGGGTGCTGGTTTGCACGGTGCCGGCGCGGGTGGCCAGCGTGAGGCGGCAGGCCAGGAAGCCCGCGTTTTGCTCGGCGATGCGGGCGGCGTACTCTTGGTAGTAGCGGTTGGTGGTGGCCGCGTCGTGGACGACGAGCGTATTTTCGTCGTTCTCGGTGTCGGCCGAAAGCGTCCAGTTGTGCGAGCCCACGAACACCTGCGGGTCAGATTGCGAAGCGCCGGCATCCACAATCAGGGTTTTGTGGTGCATGATGCCGCTCACGCGCTTGAGCACGAGGCGCGAGCCGAGGCCCGCCCGCATGAGGCGGAAGGCGAAGCCCGCCGTGCCGCTGGTGTCGTTCACGAGGCCGTCGGAGCAGGCCCCGATGTTGCGCGACGTGACCTGGGCCGAAATGGCGCGGGCCAGGTCGGAGCGGGTGACGAGCATCGACTCGAAGTGCAGGTCGTTGTCGGCCGAGGCGATGGCCGTCAGCAGGCGGCTGTTCACGTTGTCGGTCGGCGAGAAGTACGATTCGACCACCTTGCCGCCAATGCTGAGGATGTGGGGGGTGTTGTCGGTTTTGCGCGAGCCAAACAAGGCCACGCCGGGCGTAGCGGTGCGCGAACCCCACATTTCCTCAAACTCAACGGCATACACGCGGGCCAAGGCTTGGTCCTGAATGGCGATGACGTTGTTGCGGTCGGTGTTGAGCTGGGCGGGCGTCCAGTTGGTCGAGCCCGTCCACACCCACGGGATGTTGGGGTTGGTGTTTTCGGCATCGATGATGACGAATTTATTGTGCATGATGCTGCTCGTGGTGCTGCCAGCGGTGTTGGGGCGGGCGATTTTGTTGATGCCGGCGGCCAGGCTGCGGGTGCTGACGTTGGCGTTGTCGTCCTCGTAAATGACGCGCACCCGCACGCCGCGAGCAAAGGCGGCGTTCACGGCGTTGAGGATGGTGGCGCTGTTCCAGTTGTAAATGGCGAGGTCGAGCGTTTGGGTAGCGCGGCCGATGTAGCGGGCCAGCGTATCGGCCACCGAGCCGTTGGGGGCGTGGATGGCCGCGTTGTTGGGCAGGGCCAGCGTGGCATCCACGGGGTTGGTGAAGTAATTTTTGATGCGACCCGACGAGAGCGAGGCCGTCACCATCGGCACCACCCGCGACTCGGAGCGGCCGGTGGCATTGACGGACACGCCCTGCACGTAGTAAATGGTGCCGGGTGCCAGGCCCGTCAGGGCCAGGGTGTGGGCCGTGCTGTTGGGGGCGTTGCTCACCAGGGGGGTGTAAGTGCCCGTGAGCGAAGTGGCGTAGCTAAGCTGCGTACTGCCGGGGTTTTGGGTGGTGTAGCTCACCGTGAAGCCCGTGGTGCTGAGGTTGCTGGGCACGGGGTTGCCGGTGATGTTGGGCGTATTGCCCTGAATGAAGTCGGAATACTTGCGGTTGAGCATTTGGTAGCCGCCCTGGGTTTGGGCGTTGGGCTGGCCCGCGCCGGGCGTGGTGCCAAACTGGCTCATGATGCCCACCACGTCGAAGGTGCCCGTGGGCGAGGGCTTGCCCAGCAGCCCGTCGGGGCCGGTGGAGTTGGTATTGACGTAGGTAATGAGGGCCGTGCTGCCGTTGAGGCGGTAGGCCGTGGCGGGCGAAAACGCCGAAACGGGTGCTCCCGGTGCCCCGCCAGCCGGGTTGGTGGTGATGGACGTAACGCCGTTGATGCGCACCAGCTGGCCTTCGTAGGCTTCGGCGAAAGCTGCCGTCGCGTTGGCGGCCGTGAATACCACCGGGGCCGGCAGCGGCCGGCCCCCGGCCAGCACGTTGAGGGAAACGATGGGGTCGATTTCGAGCAGGCCGCGGTACATTTTCAGGCCGCCGGTGACGAGTACGCTGTCGCCAAGCACGAGGCCGCCCACTTGCGCCGCGCTGGACCCGGCCGTGAGGGCAAAAATGCCAATGCCCGCCGTGCCGTCCTGAATGTAGCGGATGGTGCTGTTGGCCGAGCCCAGCTCGGCCCCGTTCGTGACGATGCCGCGCACCGTGACGGTGGGGCCGGCCACGCCGTTGGCCGCCGGGGCCTGGGCGCGGGCCGCCGCAATGGTAATTACAGTAGGCGCCTGGGCCGCAGCCTCACGCACCAGGGCCGCGCCAAAGAGCAAGGCCAACAGGGTAATTTTCTTCATCAGTAAAAAGAAGGGGGTGGGAAATGCAAGAATTTAAAAGGCCAGGGAGCAGCCCGTTTGTAAAGGTCGGAACAAATGGCTGAATGTTGAGTGAACGCGGGACCGCCGCCGAACAGTGCCGGCGCGCCCAGCCCCCAACCCAGCGACCTAGTTTTTGGTGCCCTGGCGCCCGCGCTTGGTGCCCGCCGTGATGACGGGCACGGGCGCAGCGGTTTCGGTACCAGCCGCATTGCGCGAGCTTACCTCGACGTAGTACGTGGTGCCGGGCAGCAGCCCATCAAGGGTGATGCTGTGGCGGGTGGTGAGGGCTTCGTCGGTGCGGCCTTCGCGCAAATCGTTGGCTCCAAGGCCGAAGCGCACGCGGGTATTGCCGGCGTTGAGGGTACTAAAGGCGATGGTGACGCTGGTGGGCAGCACCTGCACCGGCACGGGC
Source organism: Hymenobacter sp. (assembly GCA_025356245.1). Taxonomy (GTDB): domain Bacteria; phylum Bacteroidota; class Bacteroidia; order Cytophagales; family Hymenobacteraceae; genus Hymenobacter. The sequence continues at coordinate 14,250 of JANXUO010000519.1, read as the reverse complement.
TCCTCGGTGAGGCGCGGCAGGCCGCCGCCGCGCACAATGTCGGCGGCCGTGCGGGGCAGCAGCTGGTAGCCGCCGGTGCCGCCGGGCGCGTACTGGCTCAGGATGCCGCGCACATCAAAGGTTTCGCCGGTGGGCACGGGTAGGTCGACCAAGCCGTCGGGGCCGGTGCTGGCGGCGCCAATGCGCACCAATGTACCAGACTGGCCATTAAGCAAGTAGTTAGCACTGGCGGCAATGGTACTCACCCCAGCTCCGGCCGGGCTGGTGAGGCGCGTTACACCGGTTACCTCCACCAGACGACCCTCGTTGGCTTCGGCAAGGGCGGTGGCGGCCCCGGCCACGGGCACCCGCAGGGGGCGGAGCAAGCGCCCCCCGGCCAGCTTGTGCAGCGCCGACACGGGGTCCATTTCCAACAGCCCGTTGTAGTTTTTGAGTTGGCCCGTTACCTGGATGCTATCGCCGGCCCGCAGCTCGCCGAAGCCGGGCACTTTGCTGGCCAGGGCGTAAAGGGCCAAGCCCGCGTCGGCGTCCTGCACAAAGCGCAGGTTGCCCAGCTCCGGGCCGTTTACTACCACGGCCCGCACCGTTACGGTGGCCCCGGCCCCTTGGGCGCGGGCGGCCTTTAGGGTAAGTACCGGCGGCACGGCCGGGTCGGCCAGCACGGTGGCCTTGGCCGATGGGGCAACGACGAGCAGCAGCGAAGCCAGCCCGAGCAGAAGAGCAAAGAAGTTTGTCATCAGCGGAAAAATAATGAGCGGAAAGAAAGTACGCCACGCCAAGCTAATACAAAATTCCAACAAAAAGCCCACTTTAGCGGCACTTAGCGTGTTAATTCTCTGTGATATCGACACTTTATCGACTAAATCAAACTCATTCCTGCCTTTTTGCTACAAAATATTTACCTCGGCGTGCAGCTCGATGCCAAACTGCTGGCCAACGGCGGCGATGATGTCGTGGGCCAAGGCCTCAATGTCGCGGCCGGTGGCCCCGCCGTGGTGCACCAGCACCAACGCCTGCCGGTCGTGTACGCCGTGGGTGCCCGCCCCCGCGCCGCGCCGCAGGCCCTTAAAACCCGCTTTTTCGATGAGCCAGCCGGCGGGCACCTTCACGCCGCCGGGCACGAGGTAGCCGGGCATTTCGGGGTATTGGGCTTTGAGGACGTCGAACTTAGCTTGCGAGACTTCGGGATTTTTGAAGAACGAGCCCGCGTTGCCAACCACGGCCGGGTCGGGCAGCTTGGAGCGGCGGATGTGCACCACGGCCCGGCTCACGTCGTGGGGCGTGGGCTCGCCCGCCACGCCCAGCGCGGCCAGGGTTTCGGCAATGGCCCCGTAGCGCACGTTGGGCCGGGGCGTGCGGTGCAGGCGTAGCACCACGGCCGTCACCACGTACTGCCCCTTCAACTCCTTTTTAAACACCGACTCGCGGTAGCCGAACCCGCACGCGTCGGTCCCAAAAATGCGCAGCAGGCCGGTGGCAATTTCCACGGCCTCCAGCCGCTCGAAGGTGTCGCGCAGCTCGGCTCCGTAAGCTCCGATGTTTTGCAGCGGGGCCGCCCCCACCGTGCCGGGTATGAGCGAGAGATTTTCGAGGCCACTCAGGTTTTGGCCCAGGGCATACTCCACGAAGCCGTGCCAACCCTCGCCCGCCCCGGCCCGCACCAGGGCCGTGCCGGTTTCGGGGTCTTCGGCGATGATTTCGAGGCCCATTACCTCGTTTTTTAGCACCGCACCCGCATAGTTTTGGGTGAAGAGGACGTTGGAGCCACCACCCAGGATGAGCTTGTCGGCGGCCTGCACCTGGGGCAGTTGCAGCAGCTCCCGTAGTTCGTCGGCCGAAGCAAAGCAGGCAAAGTAGCGGGCCGTAACGTCGAGGCCAAAGGTGTTGTACGGGCGGAGGGAGACGTTTTCTTCGAGCAGCATACCGGCAAAGTTAGGGGAGCCGGGCAGGGCCGGGCACTTGCTTTACGAAGAGGCGGCCGTTGCCCACGCAGGGCCGCAGGTTGTCCCTTGCGGGTTTAATGCCGGGTTCCGGGCCACAGTTGACCGCCGACCCAGCCGTGGAACAGGTTGCCAAACAGCTCACAGCTACCGCACCCGATACCCGCTCAGCGCATAAAACAGCAAATACAAATAACAACCCACCGGTACGGCAAACGCCGCCCGCAACCCGCCGCCGTGGGTGGCCAGCCAGCCCATGAGCGGCGGGATGAGCGCCCCGCCCACAATGGCCATAATCAGGTACGACGAGCCCTGCTTGGTGAACGGCCCCAGCCCCGTGATGGCCAGCGGGAAAATAACGGGCCACATGATGGCATTCATCAGCCCGCAAAGCACCACCAGCCACAGCGCCGCCTCGCCGTGCGTGAGGACCGACGCCCCCACCAGCGCCGCGCCCGCCGCGCACACCGCCACCAGCAGCGCCCGGTTGTGGAAGCGCAACAGCAGCGGAATGCCCACCAGCCGCCCCACCAGCGAGCCAAACCAGTACGAGGCAACCAGTACCGCCCCCACCGCTTTCGTAAACCCAGCCGACGTGTCAATCGGGTCGGCGTGCTGCCCGAACAGCACCAAAGCGTAGTTCGTGGCCACGTTCAACCCGCGCACCAGGCTCTGGGTGAAGCCCGAAAGCTGGGCAATGCCCTGGCTCTCGCCGTAGCGAATGAGGAAAGAGCCCAGGCCCACCTCCACGCCCACGTACACAAAAATGGCTCCCACGCCCAACAGCAGGTGCGGAAACGCCAGCGCCGACGTGCGGCCCGCCGCCATTGGCCGAGCTTCAAGGGCGATTTCTTCGGGCATAGCCTCCAGGTTGGGTAGCTTCACGAAAAAGAAAAACACGCCTGCCAGCAGCACCAAAAACGCTGCCAGGCCCAGGTACGGGCCTTTCACGAGCTGCGCTTCCTCCGTCAGGCGCTGGGCCAGGGGCAGGGCGGCCAACCGGGCTTTGAGCGCCACCGAGCTGCCAAAAAGCAGCATCCCGCCCAGCAGCGGCGAAAGGCTGCCGCCGAAATTGTTGGCCACCCCCACCACGCTCACCCGCGCCGCCGCGCCCCGCGCCGACCCCAGAATACTCACGTAGGGGTTGGCCGCTACTTGCAGCAGCGTAATGCCCGCGCCCAGCACCCCCAACGCCCCCAGAAACAGCGGAAACGCCCGCGCATCGGCTGCCGGCACAAACAGCAGCGCCCCGCCCGCCATCACCAGCAGCCCCGCCACAATGCCGCGCTGGTAGCCCAGTTTTTTCAGCACCCAGCCCGCCGGCAAGCTCATCAGAAAATATGCCCCAAAAAACGCCGACTGCACCGCCGACGACTGCAAATCAGTAAGTTGGCACACGTCTTTCAAATACGGCATCAGCACGTCGTTGAAATTGGTGACGGCCCCGAAGAGGAAGAACAGCGTCGTCATCAGCAACATGGGGCCGGCATAGGAGCGGGCAGAGGCCGTAGTCGGCGCAGCAACAGAAGTAACAGGAGTAGCCATAGAGGGCGGAAGGTACAAAAAAGCCAGCTTTGCGGGCTGGCTTTCAATTGGAAAAACGGGGGGGGGGGCAGCGGCTTACAATTTTTCGATTTCGCTCGGAGATAAGCCGGTAGCGGCGGCTATCATTTCCAAGTTCAGGCCCGCCGCGCGGAGGTTGCGGGCTACCTCGCGCTTGGCTTCGTCGCGGCCTTTGTCATGGGCGGTGTCTATGACGGCGTGCAGGTCACGGTACACTTTGAGGCTGCCTTCGTAGCTATCCCACTCGGCGGGGTCAAACTGCGCCAACTCGGCGGTTTGGAAGGCTTGCTGAAAAACAGCGTCGGCGAAAATAGCGGGCACGGCCTCAAAATCCTCAAGGTTTCGCAGAAAGAACAGCCACTGGTCGAGGCGCGAAACCAACTCGGTTTCGGCCTTTTTGAAATTGGGCATTTCAAGGTACATGTAGGTCAGCTTGTTGTAGAAAACCCGGCCGTATTGGTTCTTGAGTTGGATGACGTGTACCACGTCGTCTTTCTCGGCGGGATTTTCGTAATTACCAAACCGAAAATCCAGGATGCCAATGCAATACACAGCTTTGAGTTGGTAATCCCAAAGTCCCTTTTTGGCCTGTTCGCGGATGGGAAACGTGGAATAAAAAACCGTGCGGTCTTTGAAATAATTTTGCTCAGCTTTTTGCAATTCGACGATAAATTTCTCGCCATTGGCATTCTCACAATAAATATCGAAAATGGCCTTACGGTCGGTGTCCACGAGGCCCAATTGCTCAGGGTTTTTGAAAGTCAAGTCAACGATGCGGTTGGCCTGCGGCAAAAGCGCGTTCAGGAAATCAATCAGTAGCGGCTTACTAGCTTCTTCGCCGAATATCTTCTTGAAGCCGAAATCGGTGAACGGGTTGACGTATTTCGCTTTCATGGCGCGGGATTAAAAAAAGACGGTTTCGGGCTGAACACACGGCGCGACCTGAACACACGGCGCGACGCGGCTGCAATTTACGCCCGCTGCTGCGCTCACTGGCCCGCCGCACCCGACCTTTGCGCCCACTTATGATGCACCTGACTGCCACCACCCAATTTGGCCTCGAAGAGCTACTGGCCGACGAGCTGCACGCCCTCGGGGCCGACATTACTCACGTCGGCAGCCGCGCCGTGGAATTCGTGGGCGACCAGAAACTCCTCTACGAAACCGTGCTCTGGAGCCGCCTGGCCATGCGCCTGCTGCGCCCCATCGCCGGCTTTTATGCTCCCGACGAGGCCACGCTCTACCGCGAAACCGGCCGCATCAACTGGGCCGAGCTTATTGGCCCCGACCAGACGTTTGCCATTACGGCCGTCGTCAATAAATCGACGTTCGAGCATTCGCTCTATGTGGCGCAGCTTACGAAAGATGCCATCGTGGACCAGTTTCGCAAGCGCACCGGCCGCCGCCCCGACGTGGACACCCGCCACCCCGACGTGCGCCTGCACCTGCGAATGCTGGAGAACGACGTGATAATCAGCCGCGACGCGGCCGGCGACTCGCTGCACCGCCGCGGCTATCGCCAAGCCACCAACGACGCGCCCCTCAACGAAGTGCTGGCCGCCGGGCTGGTGCTGCTTTCGGGCTGGGACGGTAAAAAGCCCCTGCTCGACCCGATGTGCGGCTCGGCCACCATCCTCACCGAGGCCGGCCTCATCGCCCAGCGCATGGCCCCCGGCCTGTTTAACCCCAATAAGTTCGGGTTCGAGAACTGGGCCGACTTCAACCCCCGCCTCTGGCAGCAGGTGCGTCAGGAAGCACTGGCCCAGCGCATTACCGAACCCCAGGCCTACCTCGCCGGCTCCGACATCGACCCGCACGTCATCGAACAAGCCCGCCGCAATGTGGCCGCCGCCGACCTCACCGACTGCATTCACCTCGAAGTGGCCGACGTGAAAGATGCCCGCCCGCCGCTCGACCAGCCGCCCGGCCTGCTCATCACCAACCCGCCCTACGGCGAGCGGCTGGGCCAGGAAACGGAGATGGCCGCGCTCTACAAAACCCTGGGCGACACGCTGAAAACGAATTTTCAGGACTACGAAGCCTTTGTGTTTACCGGTAACCTGGAGGCAGCTAAGAGTGTGGGACTAAAGCCGAAACGGCGGGTTCCGCTGTTTAACGGGCCGATTGATTGCCGCTTGTTGAAGTATGAGCTGTACGGCGGCTCAAAACGAGTACCCCGAAGCGCTGCTTCGAAATAACCCAATCGTTGAACGGTGACGTGTCCACGATTGGGTTACTCCGAAGCGGAGCTTCGGGGTGCTCGTTTTGGGGTTGCTTACGCCAGGCGGTTCACGCAGTTCAAGTCCTCAAAAGCGTGTTTGAGCCGCGCCATGAAGGTTTTTTCGCCTTCGCGGAGCCACACGCGGGGGTCGTAATATTTTTTGTTGGGCGAATCGGGACCGTTGGGGTTGCCGATTTGGCCCTGCAAAAAGCCCTCGTTTTTGACGTAGTTGTTTTTGATGCCTTCCCAGAACGCCCACTGCAAGTCGGTGTCAATGTTCATTTTGATGGCCCCGTAGCTGATGGCCTCGCGGATTTCGGCCTGGCTGGAGCCCGAGCCGCCGTGAAACACGAAATCGACGGGCTGCGGACCGGTGCCGAAGTGCTCCATCACGTACTCCTGCGAGTTTTTGAGGATGACGGGCTGCAATTTTACGTTGCCGGGCTTGTACACGCCGTGCACGTTGCCGAACGCGGCGGCGATGGTGAAGCGCGGGCTCACTTCCATCAGTTCCTTATAAGCATAAGCCACTTCCGAAGGCTGGGTGTAGAGCTTGCTCGAATCGACGTCAGAGTTGTCCACGCCGTCTTCTTCGCCGCCGGTCACGCCAAGCTCAATTTCGAGCGTCATGCCGATTTTGGCCATGCGGGCTAGGTATTTCTTGCAAATTTCGATGTTCTCCTCAATCGGCTCCTCCGACAAATCAAGCATGTGCGAGCTGAAAAGCGGCTGCCTGTGCTGGGCAAAGTACTTTTCGCCAGCCACGAGCAAGCCGTCAATCCAGGGTAGCAGCTTTTTGGCGGCGTGGTCGGTGTGCAAAATAACCGGAACGCCATACAATTCAGCCATTTGATGCACGTGCAGGGCACCCGAAATACCGCCCGCGATGCTGGCCTGCTGCTGGTCGTTGGGGGCACCCTTGCCGGCAAAAAACTGCGCCCCACCGTTCGAGAACTGCACGATAACCGGCGAGTTGACCGCCTTCGCAGTTTCGATGACGGCGTTCACGGTGTTGGTGCCGGTCACGTTGACGGCGGGCAACGCGTAGGCGTGGGCCTTGGCGTGTTGGAAAAGGGCCTGCACTTCGTCGGAGTGCAGCACGCCGGCGCGCAGGCCGGTGGCGGTGGTGGGAGTCATGGGCAAAAAATGGGGAAGTAGGTGGTTTGGAAAGACAAAGTAACTAGGGAAACGCGGGTTGCGGGGGGGTCGCGAAGCTGCACGACTGCGGGCGGCTGCCGCTGCCCAGCGCCCTCGTATTCCAGGCCCGCGCCGCGCCTATCCGGCCAGCACCACCACGCCCGTCACCACCAGCCCCGCTCCTACGGCGGCCCGCCACGTCAGCGGCTCACCGAGCAATAATACACTCAATACCAGCACCAATACTACGCTCAGCTTGTCCACGGGGGCCACGCGGCTCACCGGCCCCAGCTGAATGGCCCGGAAATAACACAACCAGGAAGCGCCCGTTGCCAACCCCGAAAGCGCCAGAAAAAGCCAGGTGCGGCCCGACAAGTCGGGCAGGCCCGCCGTGGCCCCGCGCCCCAAAGCAATGCCCCAGGCCAGCACCAGTACCACAGTAGTGCGCACCGCCGTAGCCAGGTCAGAATCAACGCCTTTGATGCCGATTTTAGCCAGCACGGCGGTTAGAGCCGCAAATACGGCCGAGAGCAGAGCGAACGGAAGCCAGGTGGGCATGGGAGCAGGATTGAGTGAAATGACTGTAACGCGAAATTCCGTTTCGCGTCGCCAGAACGGCAAATGAACGTGGGGCCGACGTACCGCGCAGTTCCGCTTCGCGGTTCATTTATTCAGCGCATTAATTTATTTTTTATCGATGCAACCGCCGTTATTTTGCAAACCCCAGTAAAATTAAAAGTTAATTTTTAATCCATCTAAAAATTTGGTTTAAAAACACTTGATAAACAACTTACAATCTATCAAAAAACAATAAAAGCAACCATTTCAACTAAATTAAACTCTGGCCAATTCCCAATTAAAAGCATAAATTAATTGCAACCAATGGTCTGCTACCACCGCTCTACCCGGCAAATTAACCCTTCTGGTAATTGCCATGAAAAAAATAATAGCGTTGGCCCTGGCCCTCATTTCGCCCCTGGCCGAAAGCTGCAAAAAAACCGAACCTACCGCCGCCGAAATTACCGGCAAGTGGTACCGCCGCTCGCAGTTTGAGGGCCTGGCCCGCAGCGGCGCGGTAAGTTTCGTGATTGCCGACAAAGCCTACGTGGCCCTGGGCACCGACGGCACCGACCGCTACCGCGACCTGTGGGAATTTACGCCCGGCACCGGCACCTGGCTGCGGCGGGCTGATTTTCCGGGGCAAGGACGCTTTGCGGCGGTGGCTTTTGCGGCGGGCGGCAAGGGCTACGTGGGCACCGGCACCAACGGCACCGACCGCCTCAACGATTTTTACGCGTACGACCCGGCCACCAACCAGTGGCAGCGGCGGGCCGACTTTGGCGGCAGCGCCCGCTACGCCGCCGTGGCCTTTGGCCTGGAGGGCAAGGGCTACGTGGGCACCGGCTACGACGGCAACTACAAAAAAGACTTCTGGCAGTACGACCCCGCCGCCGATGCCTGGGCGCAGAAGCCCAGCTTTGGGGGCAACAAGCGCCTGGGGGCCGTGGCCTTTGCCGCCAACGGGCAGGGCTACATCGCCACCGGCCTCGACAACGGCAGCTACCTCACCGACGTGTGGAGCTACCGCCCCGCCACCGAAACCTGGACCAGCCACCGCCCCCTCGAAGGCCCCGCCACCAACGGCGACGGCAACGACTTCAGCGCCTTACCCCGTGCCTACGCCGTGGCCTTCGCCGCCGCCGACCCCGCCGTGGCCTACGTGGCCCTGGGCGCCACCGATGCCCTGCGCAACGACTGCTACGCCTACTCGGCCACGGCCGACACCTGGACCAAAAAGACGGCCTTCCCCGGCGCCGCCCGCACCGGGGCCGTGGGCTTTGGGGTAAACGGCCTGGGCTTTATCGCCCTGGGCACCAACACCAACCTACGCTACGACGACACGTGGGAGCTGCGGCCCGACGAGAAAACGGAATAGCCGACCCCACCGTCATTATGCGCACCATCTTTCTGAAATCCGGGCTTTTGCTCGCCGTGCTGGCCCCGCTCACCGCCTGCGACCAGCCGGGTAATATCGGCGTCGGCCCACCGCCTGCCGACGCCATTTCCGGGGCCTACGGCATCGACACCCTAACTGTGCGCCTGAGCACCATATGGCGCGACTCGGTGCCGACTTCGGGCACTAACTTCTTGCTGGTGGGGCAGTACCGCGACCCGCGCCTGGGCCTGGTGGCCGCCACCGGCTACACCCGCCTGGGCTGGAGCGGCCCCTACACCCCCGCCCCCACCGAAATCTTCGACTCGCTGGCCCTGGAGCTGCGCCTCAACGCCTACCGCTACGGCGACACCACGCGCCTGCAAACCCTGCACGTGCGGCGGCTGGCTGCCCCGCTGACGGTGGGCCGCACCTATTTTTCGGGCGAAGCCGTAGCCACCGACCCGGTGCTGCTCAACCAAGGCGCGGCTGCACTGGCCAGCTTCCGGGCGAGCCCCAGCCGCCGGGTGCTGCGCCTGCGCCTAGCCGATGCCCTGGGCCGTGCGCTGCTCCTTGCCGGGCAACAGGGCCGCCTGGGCACCGAGGCCGAGTTGGCGGCTGTGCTGCCCGGCCTGGCCCTGACCCCCGGCCCCACCGACGATGCAGCCCTGCTGCTGCTGCCGCTGGCCGGCGCACGCTTGCGCCTCTTCACCCACGCCCCCACTGCCCCCACCGCGGCCCACGAGCGCAGCTTTGGAATGGAAAACGCAACCGCCCATTTTTACCAGGTGACGGCCAACCGGCGCGGCACCTTACTGGCTTCGCTATCAGCCACCAACCGCGCCATTCCCAGCAGCATCACTAACCGCGAAGCCTGCCTGGCCGGGGCGCTGGGCTTGCAGCTACGCCTCGAAATACCCTACCTGACCCGCCTGCGGGCACTGGCCCCGCGCCCCCTTATTTTGGGGGCCGAGGCCACGCTCGAAACCGTGCCCGGCACCGGCGGTCGAGGCCTGCGCCCACCCGCCGCCCTTTACGCTTACCGCAGCGGCCGAGGCGGGCAACGCGGGGCCGTCCTCACCACCGGCGATGGCCGCCCCCTGCCCCTCAACTACCTAGCGGGCAGCCTGAACCGGGCCGGACTGGAAACCGGGCGCTACCAATTACCCCTGGCCAGCTACTGCCAAGCGGTACTCGACCGGCAGCTGCCCAACGACGGGCTGCTGCTGGGAGCAGCCATACCGCAATTGCCTGAACAAGTGACCGTGGGCGGCGAGGGGCACCCGGCAGTGCCGCTGCGGTTCAGGGTGTATTTGGTGCGATGAGGGAAACAGGTTCGCCCCTAAACCCCAGAGCCGTTGATTCCTTGGTTTTGGGTTTTGGGTGTTGGGTTTTTGGTATCGGGTTTTTGGTTTTGGGCCTGTTTTCGATTCCTAACACCAAAAACCCAACACCCAACACCAACATCTCTGCCCCCACTCCTTCAAAACTCAAAAATAAACCCTACCGTCGGCACCACCAACGCGCTGCTGTTCTCCAGCAGCAACGGCACCGCGTTGCTGCCATCGGCCCGGATGGGCTGGCCGTCGGAGGTGACGTAGCCGGAATTATCGGGCAGGCGTTGAAAGGAATAGTTGCCTACGCTGGGGTTTTTGATGACGAAAGCGTTTTGCACGTCGAGGAACAAGTCGAGGGAGAAGCGCCGCCAATTCAGGCGTTTGTCGAGGCGGAAATCGAACTGCTGGAAGCTGCCCAGGCGCTCGGTGTTGAGGCGGCTGTAGTCGAGCACGGGGGCGCCGGTGGTGAGGTAGCTGGCCCGCGAGGCGGCCAGGTTGAAGGGCGTGTAGGGCGCCCCGCCGGCGGTGCGGTACTTGAGGCCCAGCTCCCAGCCCCGCCCAAAGCGCCGGCCCAGCAGCGCCGAGGCCAGGTAGCGCGTGTCCCAGGCCGAGGGCACGTAGGCCCCGTCGCGGCCCGTGAATTCCGACCGGAAGGCGGTGAGCGACACCACGGCAAACACTTTTTTGGTGAATTTCTGCTGGAAGAAAAACTCAACGCCGTAGGCCTGGCCCTGGCCGGTGCTGGTCACGGCCTCGTTGCCGAGGGCCGCAAAGTCGCCGCCCAGGTTGGCCAGGCTGATGCCGTCGCGGGCGCTCACCGGGTAGTTGTGGTACTTCTTGTAAAAGCCTTCGAGTGTGAAGCGCGTAGCCGGGGCCGGCAGCCATTCCAGGCCCGCCACGTAATGGTCGGAGCGAATGTAGCGGGTGGCCTGGTTGGCGAGGTTGCCCAGCGAGTCGCGGAAACCCAGGATGGTATTGGGCGCAATTTTGTAGTAGCGGCCCACCGAAGCGTTGAAATTGACGGTCGGCAACAGCGCGTAGCTCAGACTGATGCGCGGCGAGAGGGTGCGGCCCAGGTCGCGGCCTTCGGTGGTGAGGGAGTTGCCGTCGGTGCGCAGGCCGGCCGAAAGGGTCAGCCGGTCGCCGCTGAGAAACGAGCGGGTGAGCTGCCCGAAGGCCCCGAAGCGCGCAAAGTCCACGGCGGTTTGGAAGCGCACGTCCACGCCGGGTTGCAGCACGTTGCCCTGGCCGTCCACCACGGGGCGGCGCAGGCGTCGGAAAAAGCGGTTGTCGTACTGCACGTACTGGGCCATCAGGCCGTAGCTGTACTGCCAACGCCCGGCCGTGCCGTTCACGTCGGCCCGCAGCTTGGTTTCGGCCTCGCCCGAGCGGGTGAGCAGCACGCGCTGGGTTTCGTCGGTGCTGCGACCGCCGGCAAACAAATCGACTTTATTGTACTGCTGAGTGCGACTAAGGGCCACGTTCACAAAGCCTTTGCGGATGAGATGCCGCAGGTTCAGGCCCACGGTGTAGTTCCACTGTTGCAGCGCGGGCGTGTTGCGGATGGTGACTTCCTTTTCGGGGGTCGTCTGGCTGGGCACCTCCACCCGGAAGTTGTCGATGGCCCCCAGGCCGAGCGTGGTGAGCGTGGTTTTGGGCGAGAGCTTGCTCGTGATTTTGTACTGAAAATCGTAGTAATCGGGCCGGATGGGCAAGTCCAACACCTTGAACAGCAACTGCAAATACGAGCGTCGGGCCGAAAGCAGAAACGTAGTGCGGGCCGTGCCGCTGCTGTCCTTGCGCCCCAGCGGGCCTTCGAGCGTGCCGGCCACTTCGGTGCCCGAGGTGCGCAGGTTGCCTTGCAGCCGCTCGGGGTTGCCGTCGCGCTGCCGGAATTGCAGCACCGACGATAACGAGTTGTCGTAGCGGGCGTTAAAAGCCGAAGTACTCAACGTCACGTCCTCAATAAAGCTCACGTTGAGGATGCCCGCCGGCCCGCCCGCCGAGCCCTGGGTCTGGAAGTGGTGATGACCGGCACCTCGATGCCGTCGAGGTAATAGACGTTTTCGTTGGGCGCCCCGCCCCGGATGATGATGTCGTTGCGGAAGCCCGCCGTGACGCCCGTGCCGCCGCCGCCCACGCCGGGCAGCGTTTGGATAACCTTGGAAATGTCGAAGTTGCCGCCGGGGTTGCTCTTAATTTCTTCGCTGTTGATGCGCTGCACGCTCAGCGGCGTTTCGGCCGTGGCCACCCGAATGGCGCGGTTGGCCACCACCTGCACCTCGCCCAGCTGCGCGGCCCCAGCGTTCAATTCCAGGGTGAGGACGTTGGCGTTGCCGCTGCTTACCTGCACGTTGGGCCGCAGCAGGGCCTCGTAGCCCACAAACGTAGCCCGCAAGTTGTAGGAGCCCGTCGGGACGCCCACCAGGCGGAAGCGGCCCGCACCGTCGGTGGCCGTGCCGAAGGTGCTGCCTTCGAGCGTCACGGTCACACCGGGCAGGGTTTCCTGGGTTTTGCCGTCGCGCACGGTGCCCGAGATGGTGCCGGTGTTTTGCGCTTGCACGGTTGGTAGTGTGCTGATTATGATTGACAGCAAGCAGAGGAAACGTAGAAACATAGCGGGGATTTGCGGCGTTGGCTACCGCCCCAACCGTAGGCTGTCGTTTCTTGTTTGTTGAAGCGTAGGCAGGTTTTGGCGTTTACTTTACTGACGAAGTTTGTCCCGCGCTCCCGCGCTCTTTCGGAGTTCAACTCCGAAAGTGGCCCTGCCGGGGAGTTGTACTCCCCAATCGTTGAACGATTTCGCCCTGAGGTGCGGAGTACAACTCCGCAACAGGCACCTTTCGGAGTAAAACTCCGAAAGAGCAGCTAGAAGGCGAGCAGCGCGGCAAACGAGTAGCGCAACGGAGCCAAACATGCGTTTTGTATGTTGCAGCACCATGTCCGATTTCCTTCGCCCCGACCTCCTTCGCCTCGACTACGACACCTACCGCGCCATGCCCGCCGTGGCCAACTCCGACCTCTCGCGCCTGCGCGATGCGCTCGATGGCCGCCCGCCCCGCCCCCGAACCCTCACCGACAACAGCGGGGCGCTCAGCTTCGGCACCGCCTTCCACACCGCTCTGCTCGAACCAGCTGACTACCAACCTGGCCAGCCCGGCCTCAACGACACGCTGGTGTGGTGGCTGGTAGAAGGCGTGAAGCTCAACACCGAAATCAACCGCCTCCTGGAGCTGGGCACACCCGAGCCGAGCGTCCTTTTTACCGAGCCCGAAACCGGTACGCTGTGCAAGCTGCGGGCCGATTTGGTGGTTGATGCCCCCGGCGAACCCTACACCGTCATCGATTTTAAAACCACGATGGCCCGCGACGCCGAGCATTTTGCTTGGCAGTGCTCGGCGTACGATTACGACCGGCAAGCCGCCTTTTATACCGATGCCCTGCGGGCCAAGCGGTTTATTCTGGTGGGCGTGCAAAAAGTGGAGCCGTTCAGCGTGTTTCCGGTGGAGGTAACGCCGCTGATGCTGCACGAAGGCCGCAACAAGTACCAGCGGCTGCTGCGCCTGCTGCAAGCCCCCGCCACCGCCCCGGCCTACCGGGCCGAGGCGGTACAGGCCGCCGCTGATACCATTTTAGGTACTGAATAACTGCGGATTGAACCGCGGTGGTTCACCCCGAAAGTTGAACAGGAAAAGTGCGGTTGGCGGTGAGCCGGCCGCGCTTTTTTGGTTAAAGCCAAAAGTACAAGTTTTTATGCCAACTCGACTTACTAATTAATAAGTAAGTGCTACCTTTGCACCATTATGCCCCCTCCCGCTGCTCTCCCGTTGCTCCCCGACACCCGCAGCCGCATCCTTGCGCTGGCCGAAGGGCTGTTGCTGGAGCGCGGCTTCAACGCCTTCAGCTACCAACACATTGCCAAGGAGCTAGGGGTGAAACCAGCGGCCGTGCATTACCACTTTCCGAGTAAAGACGACCTGGGCCTGGCCCTGGTGCAACAGCAGCTGCGGCGGCTGCGCAAGTGGCGCGACCTGCCCCGCGTGGCCGACCTGCCCCCTGCCGCCCAACTCGACGCGCTGCTGACGGTGTACGTCGGGCACCTGGCCCGCGACCCGATCC
>JANXUO010000517.1 GCA_025356245.1 Hymenobacter sp. | reverse complement strand
GAGGGTGATTACTGAATGAAAAAACTTTTTCATGAGGGTTGGTTTGGGTAAAAGGTGAATGAATTAAAACGGTCTGCCAATAGTACAACAGACTCTTTGCAATTCCAACACATTTTTTTATGGATGCCTTTGCAACCACCGTTTCGGCGCAAGCACAAAGCTGCGGCGTTGCACCTCCTGCGTCATTCTCTCACGCTGCTGGTCCCGATTTGTGCCTTTGCGTGGAAAACCCAAGTCGCCCCACAGTTACTGTGGGCGGTTTTTGCTCGAAATCCCCAGGTTTTCCACCAGCTTTTCCACCGCGTTGCGGGTACGGGTTGGTTTTGGTGGATAACTCAGGGGAAACCTGCGGGCCACACGGGGATAAAACGGGGGAAAGTTTTCTTGGCCCGGCAGCGGCCCGCACAGGGTACTTATCCCCACCGCCCGGCGGGGATAACCGGGGACAACTTCTCCTCCTCAAAAGCCCTTTCCCCACCCGCCCATTCCGGGGGAAAGTGGATTGGTGGATAACGCGTGGATACGTGGAAAATTCAGTTAACTTATTTACTTTCAGTATTCTGCTATCCACATTAGCTGGGGATACCCGGTGGGTAAGCCGCGCATTACCCCCACGTTACCCCCAGCGTGGATAACTCCGCCTTCTTATCCACTTATCAACTGCCCTAGTGAGTGGGAATAGTTAAGTCTTTTTTAAAAAAGAAATCTAAAATAAATAAAGCAGGTGGAAAACTCAGGCCGAAAACCAAACGGCCGTTTTTCGTAAAACCCTTGCTTGGCCATTAGCCTGCGCCAACGGGTGCTGCCGCCTTGCGGCTGGAATGGCCCAACACCAAAAACCCAACACCCGCGTAACCTCAACCATCCAGCCATGCCCTTCGACTACACCCTCGACTACGCCTACCTCGACCTGCGCCAACACCCCGAGCTGTACCGCGTGGGGGTGGGCGAGCAGGGCGTGCTGCTGGTGCAGCCCTACAAGGCCGAAATTCTGCCCCACTGGCGCTTCCGCAACGCGGCGGTGGCCACTGAGTCGAGCGCTGCTATTTGGGGGCTGTTTGAGGCGTATTTGGCCCAGGAAGACTTTGTAGGAGCCGATATGGCCCGCAAGTTTCTGCAAATGGGCTTCACCCGCGCCCGGCGCTACGCCAACCACCGGGGCGGCAAGAAATACGACGGCCCCGTGCCCGCCGACAAAAAAGGCCAGAGCGGGGCCCACGGCCGCCCCGAGCTGCCCCGCACCGCCACGCCCGACCCCGACAAAGTAGCCGCTGCCGAAATCTTTAAAAAGCGTTGGGACGCCGCCAAAGTCCATCCTGCCTACGTCAGGCAGAAGGCGGATTTTGTGGCCCGCTACGGCAAGTAATGCGGTTTCTTTGCCCTGTGCTCCCTCGCAGATTGCCGCTATACAAGGGCAACATGCGCGGGTTGAAAACCTGCGTCACTGCGGAGCCCCTACCTTTGCGTTTCCCATTTCACCCCAACACCCCGATGGAAATTAACCGCGCCTCCAGCAGCGAGGAAAACCAACTTATTCTGGGCACCGGCATTGGCCCGTTGCGCTTCGGCGCCAGCCGCGACGAAGTTCGCGCCCTCATCGGCGAGCCCGAGGAAATTGAAGCCTCCGACGACGACGACGAGTTCGAGCACCAGGAGTGGATTTACCACGAAGACGAATACCTCGTGTCGTTGTACTTTGACCGCGAAGACGACTTCCGGCTCTCGTGCATCGAAACCGACAACCCCCATATGCGCCTCTTTGGCGAGCCCATTGCCGGCCGCAGCCTGGCCGACATTCAGGCCCTGATGCTGGCCAACAGCCAGCCCGCCCCCGAGGTCGAAACCATGGACGGCGGCGAGGTGCGCCTCAGCTACGAGCAGTCGATGATTGACCTTTATTTCGAAGCCGATGAGTTGCAGTTTATCAACTTTGGTGTTTTCATCAACGACGACCTTGAGGTACAATGGCCTAAGTAAAGTGCTAAGGTTATCCACAAAAAACAGGTTTTAGCCTGTGGATAAGTGGACAAGTCGCTTAAAAGCACCAGTTACCCCCAATATTGGCCGTGGACAATGCCAAGTGGGTTTTTAGGGTGCTTTGCTTAATGTTCCGCTTTACTCCTACTCCCAAAACAGTCAGGGCTGCCCCAACCCGGGGCAGCCCTGACTGTTTCAATGAGTCAAATTTTTAAGCCGAAAAGTTTTATCACTATACTTGCCGAGTTGGCCAAAGCACTACCCTGGCGTTACCCTAACACAGCCCTGAAAAGCAGGAACAGCCCCCCAGCCAGTACCATCGTGACGGGCAAAGTCAGGACCCAGGCCAGGGCAATGTTACGCACCATTTCGGGGTTCAGGTTTTTGATGCCCCGGTTGGCCACCATGCTGCCAGCAATGGCCGACGACAGCACGTGCGTCGTGGACGACGGTAGCCCAAAGCCCGTGCTGGCCCCAATCATGAGGGCGGCTACCATTTCGGAGCTGGCTCCTTGGGCATAGGTGAGGTGCTCTTTGCCGATGCGCTCGCCAATGGTTTTAACGATGCGCTGCCAGCCAATCATGGTGCCGCAGGCCAGCGAGAGGCTCACCATCAGCAGCACCCACCACGGGGCGTAGTCGGTGAAGGTGCGCATCTGCTTAATGGCGTCGTCGTAGGTGTTGCGGTCGGCGGTGCTAAGGCTTACCTTGTCGGAGCTGAGCAGCTTTTTGGAGCGGTTGGCGAGCAACAGGATGTCGCGCCGAATTTCGAAGCGGGTGGTTTGCGGCAGTTGGGCCAGCTGGGTTTTGCCCACAAAAATGCGGTCGAGGTCGTCGGTTTGGGCCTTTACCTCGGTCATCATTTTTTGGTCGGCGGGGCTGAGTTCGGACTGATTCACGCGGCTCATCACGTACTCGACTTTGCCGAGCGAGTCGCGCAAATCGAGGGGGTTCTTGCTTTGGTCGAGGGCGTAAAACGTGGGCACGATGCCGATGAGAATGAGCATGATAAGGCCCACGCCCTTCTGCCCGTCGTTGGAGCCGTGAAAGAAGCTTACCAGCGTGCAGGTGGCAATCAGGATGAGGCGAATCCAGAGGGGCGGGGGCTTGCGCTTGTGCGGCTCCTTGAAAATGGCCTTGCTGGACACCAGGCGTTTAAGCAAAAACATCGCGCCGATGGTGAGCGAAAAGCCCAGCAGCGGCCCCACCAGCAGGGCCACGCCGGTTTCGCCGGCTTTGCCCCAGTTCACAGCTGCGCCCTGCCCGCCCGGCAACAGCGAAAACGCAATGCCCACCCCGAGAATGGAGCCGATGAGGGCGTGCGAGCTGGAGGCCGGAATGCCGTAGTACCAAGTGCCGATGTTCCAAATGATGGCGCTCAAAATCAAGGCTCCCACCATCGCAATGCCGTGATAGACGTTCTGGTCAACCAAGCTCTCGACGGGCAGTAGGTACACGATGCCCATGGCCACGGCAATGCCCCCCGAAAACACCCCAATGAAGTTCCAGAACGCCGACCACACCACTGCTACCCAGGGCCGCAACGTATTGGTATAGATAACGGTAGCCACGGCATTGGCAGTGTCGTGAAAGCCATTGACGAACTCGAAGGCGCAGGCCGCCAGCAAGCAAACGCCCAGCAAAACCAGCACGTGGGGTTCTAAACCAAACATAAAAAATCAGTAGGGTGGGAGGCGCAACGCAAGCACTGGGTTGCAAACCCGTCAGCCAACGCACTACGCAAAAGAAGGATGCGAAGGGTATTCACACGCCAAAGGTAGCGGCCGACCGGCCCGGCCCTATGTTATGGATATGTTACGGAGCGACGCTTTGCTTTGACGAGAGAAAAATGAAGAGTTCACCATTGCCTCATTCTTCCTTGATTTGGAGCAATGCGTCGCCCCGGCACCGTATTTTTGCAAGCTATGAGCAACCCTACCGCCCCCGCCGACAGCGCCCAACTCAAGGATGTTGTGGCCCATGCCAAAGAATACGGCTTCGTTTTTCAGTCCTCCGAAATTTACGATGGCCTGGCCGCTGTGTACGACTACGGCCCGATGGGGGT
Source organism: Hymenobacter sp. (assembly GCA_025356245.1). GTDB lineage: Bacteria > Bacteroidota > Bacteroidia > Cytophagales > Hymenobacteraceae > Hymenobacter. The sequence goes on along the minus strand of JANXUO010000517.1, from coordinate 16,609 downwards.
GGAGTTGAAAAACAACCTCAAGCGCCTGTGGTGGGAAACCATGACGCAGCTGCACGGCAATGTGGTGGGCCTCGACGCGGCTATTTTCATGGCTCCGCAAACCTGGGTGGCCTCGGGCCACGTAGCCGGTTTTAACGACCCGCTGGTGGACAACCTCGACAGCAAAAAGCGATACCGCGCCGATGTGCTACTGGAAGAAAAAGCCGCCGAGTACGAAAACGCCGGCGACCCCGCCCGCGGCGCGGCCCTCACCGCCGAAATGGGCCGCCTGCTCACCAACAATGACTTAGCCGGGGTGCGCCAGCTTATTCTGGACGAAAAAATAAAGTGTCCCGTGTCGGGCACCGGCAACTGGACGGAGGTGCGGCAATTCAACCTCATGTTCAGTACCCAGGGCTCGGCCGTCGATTCGGACGCGCCACCGGTGTACCTGCGGCCCGAAACGGCGCAGGGCATTTTCGTCAATTTCCTGAACGTGCAAAAGTCAGCCCGCATGAAAATTCCGTTCGGTATCGCCCAGATTGGTAAGGCGTTCCGCAACGAGATTGTGGCCCGGCAGTTCATCTTTCGAATGCGCGAGTTCGAGCAGATGGAGATGCAGTTTTTCGTGCGCCCCGGCACCGAGGACGCGTGGTACCAGAATTGGAAAACGGCCCGTCGTCGTTTCCACGAAGCCTTGGGGCTGCCAGCGGCCAAGCTCCGTTTTCACGACCACGACAAGCTGGCCCACTACGCCAAGGCCGCCGTTGACATCGAGTACGAGTTCCCGTTCGGCTTCAAGGAAATGGAAGGCATTCACTCGCGCTCCGACTTCGACCTGACGCAGCACCAGGAGTTGAGCCGCAAAAAGCAGCAGTACTTCGACAACGACGTGAACCCCGAAACCGGCAAGCCCTACGGTAACTACGTGCCCTACGTGGTTGAGACCTCGGTGGGGGCCGACCGCCTGTTTCTGGCCACGCTCTGCCAAGCGCTCGAAACCGAAATCATCACCGAGGGCGAAGGGGAGGAGCAGAAAACCAAAACCCGCACCGTACTGCGCCTGCACCCGGCCGTGGCCCCGGTCAAGGCCGCCATTTTCCCGCTGGTGCGCAAAGACGGTTTGCCCGAAAAAGCCCAGCAACTGTTTGATAGCCTGCGTTTCGATTTCCGCCTCGTGGTGGAGGAGCGCGACTCCATCGGCACCCGCTACACCCGGCAAGACCTCATCGGCACGCCCTTCTGCATCGCCGTCGACCACCAAACCCTCGAAGACGATACCGTAACCGTTCGCCACCGCGACTCGCGCCTGCAAACCCGGATGCCCATCAGCGAGTTGCGCGGGTACATTGGCGAAGCGGTGAGCTTTAAGCGCGTATTTGAGCTGCTGTAAATCTGTAGGTTAACTTACGGGTGACCGGCGAAAGTTTTGTAAAAACGAATACAAAATACATTTTTTGTGCCAAAGATGGCCAAGGCGGCGGGCTTTTTGCTTGCGGTTTTGGCCATCTGTTTTTGTAGGCTTCTCACTCTCGTTCCTTCACCCCTTTTTACATGAAAAACCTTACCATTCTGGGTCTTGGACTGCTGGCGTCGGTGGCGCAAGCCACGCCACCGACTGTAGTAGCCCCGCCTACCCCCGGTGCGCTCGAATTTGTGGCCAACCGGCAGCAATGGGCCACGCCCGTGCTGTTTGCGGCCGATGTGCCCGGTGGTCGCCTGTTTCTGGAAAAGGGCCGGCTAACGCAAGCGCTTTACGACGACAAGCAGCTGGACGCCGTGCACCACAAATCGGCGGAAGTATCGACTCAGCAGCGCATTCGGGCCCACGCTTACAGCACTACGTTTGTGGGCGCCAACCCGCAAGCCCAAGTGCAAGGTCAGGAGCCGCTGCCCGGCTACAGCAACTTCTTCATCGGCAACGACCCTGCCCACTGGGCCAGCCATGTGCCCGGCTACGCCGACGTGCGATATCAGGCGCTGTACCCCGGCATCGACCTGCACTTTTACAGCAAGGCGCGGGTGCTGGAATACGACTTTGAGGTGGCCGCCGGGGCCGATGCCGCCCGCATAGCTTTGCGCTACGACGGCCAAACCAAAATAAGCGTCGTGAACGGCGCCCTGCACATTGGCACTACAGTGGGCACCGTAGTGGAGCAACGGCCCTACGCCTACCAGCTTGTGAATGGGGTGCGGGTAGCCGTACCCTGCGCCTACGCGCTGACGGGCAACACCGTGCGCTTTGCCTTCTCGCAGAGCTACAATCACGCCCTGCCCCTCGTGATTGACCCCGTGCTGGTGTACTCAACCTACACCAATTCGAGTAATAATTACGGCTACACGGCTACCTACGACTCGTTGGGCAACCTCTACGCCGGCGGCTCGGTGTTTGCGTCTGGGTATCCCACCAGCACCGGTGCCTACGATGTGAGCCACAACGGCAGCATCGACATGGGCATCATTAAGTACAACCCCGCCGCTGCCTCCGGCCCGGCCAGCCGGGTGTACGCCACCTATGTGGGCGGCTCGTCGGACGACCACCCGCACAGCTTGGTGGTGGACCGCCGCAACAACCTGATTATTCTGGGTTCGACGGGCTCCAACAACTACCCCACCACGCCCGGCGCCTACGACACCAGCCTGGGCGGCACGGCTGATATCGTGCTCACTAAGCTCAACGCCAGCGGCAGCGCCCTTTTAGGCTCGACATACCTGGGTGGCAACGGAACGGATGGCCGCGTGATTGGGGCCACCAACGTAAACTACGGCGACTCTTACCGCGGCGATGTGACCGTGGACGCCAACAGCAATATCTACATTGCGTCCATCACGTCGTCCACCAATTTTCCGGTTACGGCTGCTTCTTTCCAAAGCACCAGCGGTGGCGGCGACTCCGACGGGGTGGTGTGCAAGCTGAACCCATTGCTGACGGCCCTTACTTGGAGCAATTACCTGGGCGGCTCGGCGTCCGATGCCGCCTACTCGGTGCAGCTCGACAGCGTGAATAACGTGTTTGTGGGGGGTGGCACGGCCAGCCGCAATTTTCCGGGCACCGTGGGCGGGTATCACTCTTTGTACCAAGGCGGCACCACCGATGGCTTTGTGGCCCGGATATCGGCGGCTGGCGACGACCTGGTGCAGGCCACTTACCTGGGCACCTCGGGTTACGACCAAGCGCACTTTGTGCAGCTCAACAAGCGGGGCGAAGTGTATGCCTACGGCCAGACAGACGGTGCGTACCCGGTATCGGCCGGGGTGTATTCTAACGCCGGCAGCCGGCAGTTCATTCACAAGCTAACTCCCCGTCTCACGAATTCTATATTCTCTACCGTCATCGGCAACGGGCCGTTGGCTACCCGTACCATCTCGCCCACCGCATTTTTGGTGGACAACTGCGGTCAAATTCTTATTTCGGGGTGGGGCGACGCCCGCAACATGCCCACCACGGCCAACGCCATTCAGGCCACTGGCCCAACCGGCTCGGGTGGTAGCTTTGGCTATTTCTACATCGGGCAGCTGTCGGCCAACGCCGCCACGCTGGTGTACGGCTCGTATTTCGGCAACGGCAGCTGCCACGTCGACGGCGGCACCTCGCGCTTCGACAAGCGCGGTATTATTTACCAGTCGATGTGCGTAGGTGGCGGTACCACTACCATTCCCACCACCCCCAATGCGTGGTCGCGCTCCAACGGCAGCTCCTGGAATAACGCGGCGTTTAAAATCGACGTGCTCCAGCTCGACCCCACTTTTACGCCCTCGGTGGTGGCCAATGGGCCGGCGGTGCGCCAGGGTTGTGCGCCCATTCGCATCTACTTCGACCGTCGTTCGGCCTCGGGTACGGGAGCCCGCTGGAGTTTTGGCAACGGCCAGACCAGCACCATCCCCAACGCCGTATCGGCGCTCTATACTGCGCCCGGTACCTACGTGGTGCGCCTCACCGTGTTCGACTCCACGAGCTGCGTACAGAGCCTATCCAGCACCGATACGGTGCGCATCTTTGGCCTGCCCCGCGCCGCGGCTGGCCCCGACCGTAACCTGTGCCCCGGCGGCTCGGTCACCATTACCACTGCCGATGCCGGCACGGGCACTACGTACTCGTGGTTTCCACCCACTGGCCTTAATACCAATATGGGCCGGGTGGTAACGGCCAGCCCTACCACTACTACTTCCTACATCGTACGGGCCCGCACCCTCAACGGCTGCTCTGGCGAAGACACCGTGGTGGTGAACGTAGCCCAGGCCCTGCGTCTGCAGGCCCAGACGAATACGCCCAATGCCCTGGTGGGCGCGACGGTGGAGTTCACGGCCGCTGTGCAAAGCGTTGCCACTAGCTACCGCTGGGAGTTTGGCGACGGCCAGACGGCTACCGCCGCTACCGCTGCCACCAGCCATGCCTACAGCCGCCCCGGCAACTACGAAGCCCGCTTGGTAGCCTCCTTCGGCGTTGGCTGCGCGGAAGAAGCCCGCATACCCGTAGTGGTGCGGCAGCCAGCCTTGCCCAACATTATCACCCCCAACGGCGATACTTTCAACGATACTTTCCGGCCTTTCGTCAGCTTCAACCCGGTAAGCCTGCGGGTATTCAACCGCTGGGGCCGACTTGTTTTCGAGCAGAATAACTACACCGACGGCTGGGGCAGTGGCTCCGACGTGGCCCCCGGCGTGTACTTCTACCAGCTGAGCGATGCCGCTGGCCAGAGCTGGAAAGGCACCCTGGAAGTAGTAAAATAGCTTTCGCGCAAGCCCTGCCTTTGCCCCAACCGCCCCCGGCCTTGCCGGGGGCGGTTTTTTGCGGCTGTGCCCGCCGCTGGTGCTCCGCTTGCGTACACCGTAACTTTGCCTTTTTCCAACCCATTATGTGGCAACAGATAGCCGTATTTATCATTCGTTTTCGGATTACGCTGGTGGCCGTGCTGGCCGTCATCACCGTGTTTATGGCCTGGAAGGCCAAGGACGTGGAGATGACCTACGACTTTGCCCAAGTGGTGAGTCCGCAGGACCCGGAAATGGTTTATTTCCAGAAGTTTAAGAAGACGTTTGGGGAAGATGGCAACGTACTGGTTATCGGGATGCAGGACAGCGCCGTGTACCGTCTGGCCAACTTTAACCGCCTCCGTAACCTTACCGACACGCTGGCCAAAGTGAGCGGCGTGAGCGGCGTGCTCAGCATTACCAAGCTGCCCGAGCTGCGCCGCGACACGGCCACCAACCGGTTTGTGGCGCGGCCCATTTTTGGCACCGCGCCCACCTCGCAGGCCGCGCTGGACTCGCTGCTACGCATTGTGAACCGCCAGAAATTCTACGAGGGCCAGCTGGTTTCGCCCAGTACGGGGGCTACCCTACTGGCCCTGACAATGGACCCGAAGTACCTCAATTCGTCGCGCCGGCAGGCGGTGATGAACGACATTCTGGGCCACACGCGCTTGTTTGAGCAGCGCACCCACATCCGCCTGCACTACGCGGGCCTGCCCTACGTGCGCTCGACGATGACGAGCAAGGTGGCTTCGGAAATGAAGTTTTTCACGCTGCTGGCCATGCTCGTGACGGGCATTACGCTGCTGGTTTTCTTCCGCACGTGGTCGGCCATTGTGTTTCCGCTGTTGGTGGTGGGCGTCACGGTTATCTGGTGCATTGGCTCCATTGTGCTGCTGGGCTTCAAGATAAACCTGCTCACGGGGCTCATTCCCAGCATCATCGTCGTCATCGGCATTCCGAATTGCACCTACCTGCTCTCGCGCTACCACTACGACTACCGCAAGTCGGGCAACCAGATGTTGGCCATGACGCGCGTCATCCGCAAAATCGGCCTCGTCACGCTCATGAATAATACCACCACGGCGGTGGGCTTCATCGTGTTCTGCCTCACCGACATTGCCATCCTTTACCAGTTCGGGCTGGTGGCGACGGTCAACATTTTTGCGGCCTTCATCATCAGCTTCATCCTCATTCCGGCGGCGTTTACCTATCTGCCGCCACCCACGCCCAAGCAGCTCGAACACCTTGATGCCAAGCCTTTAACCAAGCTGCTGGAGTTTTTCGACCACCTGGTGCTGGAGCGCCGGGGCACGGTGTACGGGCTGGCACTGGTGCTGGTGCTGCTGGCCGGGGTGGGCGTGTCGCGCATCGAGGCCGTGTCGTACATGGTGGACGACTTGCCCAAGAAAAGCTCCGTCAACTCCGACCTGACGTTCTTCGAGAAGCACTTTCACGGCGTCATGCCCCTGGAGTTTGTCGTGGATACCGGCAAGCCCAAGGGCCTGCTGAAATTGCGCAATCTGGAGAAAATCAATCAGTTTGAAAGCTACCTCCGCAGCCAGCCCGAGTTGAGTCCGCCCATCAGCCTCGTCACCTTCATCAAGGCCGCCACGCAGGCGTACTACAACGGCGACCCGCAGTTTTATCGCCTGCCCGATAATTCGGAGAAGAATTTCATCCTCAGTACGCTGGCCAATTCCAAGGGCAGCGGGGCCGGGGCCGACAGCAAGCTCTTCCGCGCCTTCGTGGACAGCAGCCAGCGCACAGCCCGCATCAGCCTGAAAATTGCCGACATCGGCTCGCACAACCTTGATACGCTGATGGCCAGCAAGATACTGCCCGCCATGAAGCGCACCTTCGACGGCTCGGGCCTTACTATCCGGCGCACGGGCACCACCATTCTCTTCACCCAGGGCAACGAATACCTCATTCATACCCTGCGCGATTCGCTATTTCTGGCCTTTGCCCTCGTGGGGCTGGTGGTGCTGGTGCTGTTTCGGTCGGTGCGCACGGTATTTTTCGCCCTCATTCCCAACGCTGTAACCCTGATTTTGACGGCCGGCATCATGGGCTTTTTCAACATTCCGCTCAAGCCCGGTACCGCCCTTATTTTCGTTATCGCGCTCGGTATTGATGGCGACAACTCCATTCACCTGCTGGCCAAGTTCCGGCAGGAAATGGCCCTCAATGGCAACCGCGTCCGCGAAGCCGTGTCGGTGACGCTGAGCGAGGCGGGCACCAGCATGATTTACACCAGTATTGTGCTGTTTGTAGGCTTTAGCATATTCGCCTTCAGCGAGTTTGGCGGCACCAAGGCCCTGGGCTTGCTCATGTCGGCCTCGCTGCTCATCACCAACTTCTCGAACCTGATTTTGCTGCCCTCGCTGCTCGTCACCTTCGGCTCGGGCGAAACCAATTACGTGAACAACAAAGCTCTGATTCGCCACTACGACGAGTCATACCACGAAGAAGACGACGATGCGGACCTCAACCTCAGCAAAATGAAAAAGGAAACCGATTACCCCGAGCCCGTGGGCGATTGGTCGATTTGAGGTTTCTCAACTCTTAGTCCCCTCACGTCAACCCCACCCCCTAGCCCCCTCCCCGGTGGGGAGGGGGGACTAGTCATAGTTTTAGCTGCTAGATTTTTAGAGCTAGAAACTAGTCCCCCCTCCCCACCGGGGAGGGGGCTAGGGGGTGGGGTGAACGTGAGGGCAACACTTCAGAACAAAAGCTAACAGCCATCAGATACCAGCTACCAGCTTAAGAATAAATGAACTATCCCGAATTCAAACAACCCCTCGACTACGCCCAAATCGGCACCGAAATCCTCGCCTGGTGGAAGGAGCACGGCATCTTTGAGAAGAGCGTGAGCAGCCGCGACGGCCAGCCCACGTTCGTGTTTTACGAAGGCCCGCCTTCCGCCAACGGCGCGCCCGGCATCCACCACGTGATGGCGCGCACGGTGAAGGACATCTTCTGCCGCTACCAGACGCTGCTGGGCAAGCAGGTGCCCCGCAAAGGCGGCTGGGACACCCACGGCCTGCCCATCGAGCTGCAAGTGGAGAAGGAGCTGGGCATCACGAAGGAGGACATTGGCAAGAAAATCAGCATCGCCGAATACAACCAGCGCTGCAAGGAAACCGTGATGCGCTTCAAGGCGCAGTGGGACGACCTGACTGAGAAAATGGGCTACTGGGTCGACCTCGACGACCCCTACGTGACCTTCGAGCCGGAGTACATCGAAAGCTGCTGGGCGCTGCTCAAGAAGCTTTACGACAAAGGCTTGCTCTACAAGGGCTACACCATTCAGCCGTACTCGCCGGCGGCCGGCACCGGCCTCAGCTCGCACGAGCTGAACCAGCCCGGCACCTACCGCGACGTGATGGACACGACCGTGGTAGCGCAGTTCAAGGTGAAGCGGGATACAGTTTCTGAGAAGCTGTTTGCCGCTGTTGGAGATGACATTGACATGTTTATTCTTGCTTGGACTACTACACCGTGGACTTTGCCAGCAAACACAGCTCTAGCAGTAGGGTCAAATATTGATTACATTCTGTGCGAAACAGTGAATCAATACACGAAGCAGCCAATCCGTGTCTGGCTAGCGAAGTCACGTTTCATTGCTTATTTCCCAACAGCTGAATACAACTCGGCGATGGCGGCCTACCATGCTGCTATGACTGCTGCTTCTGAGAAAGCTTCAGAAGCACTATCTCACGCTAATAAGGCACTTGCATTTGCCGCCGATGCACAAGAAAAGGCTGCGAGTCCAACTCCTGTCAAGATTTTGCGCGAAGCGAAAGGCAGTGAATTGGTTGGCCTCAAGTACGAGCGGCTGTTCGATTTCACGCCGTTTGAAGGCGAGGAGCGAGCTTTCCGCGTCATCAATGGCGACTTCGTGACCACGGAGGACGGCACGGGCATCGTGCACATCTCGCCCACGTTTGGCGCCGACGACTTCCGGGCCGCGCAGCTGGCCGACATCCCGGCGCTGCTCGTGCCCGATGCCGAGGGCAAGCTTGGCCCCATCGTGAACCGGCAGGGCCGTTACGTGCCCCAAATGGGCGAATTTGCGGGCCGCTGGGTGAAAAACTACGACGGCCACGACGAAACCGGGGCCGACTATAAAACGCTGGACGAGAGCATCGTCATCAAAATGAAGGGCGACGGCACAGCCTTCAAAGTGGAGAAGTACGAGCACACCTACCCGCACTGCTGGCGTACCGACAAGCCGGTGCTGTACTACCCGCTCGACTCGTGGTTTATCCGCACCACGGCGGTGAAAGACCGGCTCATCGAGCTCAACAAAACCATCAACTGGAAGCCCGAAAGCACCGGTACCGGCCGCTTCGGCAACTGGCTCGAAAACCTGGTGGACTGGAACCTGAGCCGCTCGCGCTATTGGGGTACCCCGTTGCCCATCTGGCGCACCCAGGACGGTACGGAGGAGCTGTGCGTCGGCAGTATTGCCCAGCTGAGCGCGGAGATTGACAAGGCCGTAGCGGCCGAAATCATGACCCACAACCCCTACGCCAACGGCGAGAAAATCGACCTCCACCGGCCCTACGTGGACGACATTTTCCTCGTCTCGCCCAGCGGGCAGCCCATGTACCGCGAGCCCGACCTCATCGACGTGTGGTTTGACAGCGGGGCCATGCCCTACGCGCAGTGGCATTACCCGCTTGAAAACGCCGATAAATTCCAGAAGAATTTCCCCGCCGATTTTATCGCTGAGGGCGTTGACCAAACGCGGGGTTGGTTTTTCACGCTGCACGCCCTGGCCGTGATGCTGGAGGACTCGGTGGCCTTCAAAAACGTCATTGCCAACGGCTTGGTGCTCGACAAAAGCGGCAACAAGATGAGCAAGCGCCTCGGCAATGCCGTCGACCCGTTTGCCACCATCAAGCAGTTTGGGCCCGACGCCACCCGCTGGTACATGATTGCCAACGCCCCGCCGTGGGACAACCTCAAGTTCGACACCGCCGGCATTGTGGAAGTGCAGCGCCGCTTCTTCGGCACGCTCTTCAACACGTACTCATTCTTTGCGCTTTACGCGAATCTCGACGGCTTTGTGGCGGGCGAAAAATCCCGCGTGCCCCACGCCGACCTGAGCGAGCTGGACCGTTGGATTTTGAGCAAACTACAGTCGCTCATCGCCGAAGTGCGCGGCCACCTCGACGGCTACGACCCCACGAAAGCCGCCCGCGCCATCCAGGATTTCGTCACCGACCAGCTCTCGAATTGGTACGTGCGCCTCTCGCGCCGCCGCTTTTGGAAGGGCGAGTTGACGACCGACAAGCGCGCCGCCTACGAAACCCTGCACGAGTGCCTCGGTACGGTGGCGCAATTGATGTCGCCCATTGCGCCGTTTTTTGCCGAGTGGCTGTACCGCAACTTGGGCAACCAAGCAGCTGAATCCGTGCATTTAACCTTGTTGGTTGAGGCTGATGCGGGCCGTATGGATGCGGCCCTGGAGGAGCGCATGGAGCTGGCCCAGCGCATCAGCTCGCTCACGCACTCGTTGCGGAAAAAATCGGTGCTGAAGGTGCGCCAGCCCTTGCAGCGCATCTTGGTGCCGGTGCTGAACGACACGACGAAGCAGCAAGTCGGCCTGGTGGAAGACCTGATTTGCGCCGAGGTAAACGTGAAGCACGTCGAGTTTCTGGATGCCGACACGAGCGGCGTTTTGGTGAAGTCGGTGAAGCCCAATTTCAAGCGCCTGGGCCAGCAGTACGGGCCGCGCCTGAAGGCCGTGGGAGCCCGCATCCAGGCCATGACAGCTGCCGAAATCAGCGAGCTGGAACGCGCCGGCACCCTGGCCGTAACCGTGGACGAGCAGCCCCTGACGTTGGCCCTGGACGACGTGGAAATCCGCACCGACGACCTGCCCGGCTGGCTCGTGGCCACCGACGGCCCCCTCACCGTGGCCCTCGACGTGACCCTGACCGACGCCCTCCGCCAAGAGGGCCTGGCCCGCGAGCTGGTGAACCGCCTGCAAAACCTGCGCAAAGACAGCGGCCTCGACGTGCAGGACAAAATCAGCGTTTCGCTGGCCAACTCGTCCGCCGCGCTCAACCAATCGGTTGCGACTTTCGAGGAATACATCCGGGAGGAAATCCAGGCCGTTGCGCTGGTGCTGGTGGCCGACGTGGCCAACGGCACGAAGCTGGATTTTGACGAATTTTCAGTAACGGCATCGCTCACAGTCGTTTAACGACCGAATTTGTTCCATCAAAGCTCTCGAACGTACAAAACGATTTATCAACGGATATAAACCGTACAAAATACCCCGAAACCCGCCCAAAAAGGCACAAACAACCTTGCAATCAGGTTTGTGCTTTGCTCAACCAATGGAATCTACCGAACCCTCTGCTACTTTGCCCGCCCCGCGCCCGCTGCCCGAGCGGGCAGCCTGGTCGGCCGCGCCGTTTTTCCTGCTTGCCTTGCTCATTATTGGCCTTGACCAGTTCACAAAATGGCTGACGCACAGGTATATGCAACCGGGGCTGGCGGGTGAAATCCCGGTGTTCGGGCGCTGGTTTAAGCTGCACTCCATCCTCAACCCCGGCATGGCGTTTGGCGTCGAGCTGCCCGCGCCCTACGGCAAGGTGCTGCTCACGTTGTTCCGGCTGCTGGCCGTGGGCGGCATTGCGTACTACATTGGGCGGCTGGCGCGGCAACGGGCCAGCGCGGGCTACATTGCCTGCATGGCCCTGATTTTGGGCGGAGCCGTAGGCAACCTCATCGACTCGATTTTCTACGGCGTTATCTACCAAAATGCGCCCTTCGGAGCCCCTACGCCCTGGTTTCACGGGCAGGTGATTGACATGCTCTACGCCGACATTTACGAGGGTTTTCTGCCCCAAAGCTGGCCGCTGGTAGGAGGGAAGTACCTTTCGCTGTGGCCCATTTTTAACCTTGCCGACTCGGCCATTTTCGCGGGCGTGGCGGTCATTCTGTTGTTTCAGAAGCGGTTTTTTAAGGAGGAGGAACCCGAAGCCGCTTCCCAGCCCGCACCTGGCACTGTTACCGATTGGGTGCGAATTTCAACTGTCACGCCGGAGAACGACGGTAGCGCCAAGCCTTAGCTTGGCGCGTATGATTGTCAGAACGGTCGACCAACGTCATCACGCGCCAAGCAAAGGCTTGGCGCTACCGCCCCAAAAATGCCCCTTCTAAGCGTCGAAAACCTTGCCATAGACTTCCGTAGCCACCGGGGCGACGTGCGGGCCGTGGCGGGCGTTTCCTTCGCCATCGAACGGGGCGAAACCGTGGCGATAGTGGGCGAATCGGGGTCGGGCAAGTCCGTGACGGCGATGGCGCTGCTGGGGCTGCTGCCCATGCCGCCGGGGCAGCTCGTGAGCGGTACGGCGAGGTTTGAGTCGGAAAAGCTGGGCGACGTGGATTTGCTGGCGCTATCGGAACGGCAGCTCCGGCAGGTGCGCGGCAACGACATCGGGATGATTTTTCAGGAGCCGATGACCTCGCTCAACCCCGTGCTCACCTGCGGCTACCAGGTAGCCGAGGCGCTGCTGCTGCACACGGCCCTGAGTAAAGCCGAGGCGAAGGCCCGCACCATCGAGCTGTTTGCCGAGGCCCAGCTGCCGCGTCCCGCCGCCATCTTCGACAGCTACCCGCACCAGATTTCGGGCGGCCAGAAGCAGCGCGTGATGATAAGCATGGCCATGGCCTGCCAGCCCGCGCTGCTCATCGCCGATGAGCCCACCACGGCTCTCGACGTGACGGTGCAGGCCCGGATGCTGCGCCTGATTGACGACCTGCGGCGGCAGCACGGCACGGCCGTCCTCTTCATCACCCACGACCTGGGCGTGGTGGCCGAAATCGCCGACCGCATCCTCGTCATGTACCGCGGCGCGGTGGTGGAGCAAGGGCCGGTGCTGGACGTTTTCGGCCAGCCCCGGCACCCGTACACGCGGGGGCTGCTGGCGTGTCGGCCCCATCTTTCGGCCGGGAAAAAGCGGCTACCAGTAGTGGCCGATTTTATGACCGAGGGCGCAAGCGGCGAATTGCTGGCCGTGCCCGGTGGGGGAGGAGCAACCGAAGTTTTGCCCCCCCCGGCAACGCCTGCCGCTGATGAAAAGCAGTTACGCCAAATTTCTGAACAAAGCAACAGGTTCCCCGTGGAACATTTTACGGTTGAGCGTGGAACGGCGGGCGGGAATTTGGGCGAAGCGGCGGGCGTTTCACGCGGGGCCGGGGCGGCGGGCACCGGCGCAACCACTCCGCCCAACCTGCCCGCGCCGCTGCTGCAAGTCGAAAACCTGGCGGTGCATTTCCCCGTCAAGGGCGGGTTTTTCCGGCGCACTACGGAAGTCGTGCGGGCCGTGGACGACGTGAGCTTCGCCCTCTACCCCGGCGAAACCATCGGGCTGGTGGGCGAGTCGGGCTGCGGCAAAACCACGCTGGGCCGGGCCTTGCTGCGCCTCACCGAACCCACGGCGGGCCGCATCTTATTCGAGGGCGAAGACCTGGCCGCCCTCGCGCCCGCCGACCTGCGCCGCAAGCGCCGCGAACTGCAATTGGTTTTCCAGGACCCTTACGCCGCCCTCAACCCCATGCTCACGGTGGGCGAGGCCATTTGGGAACCCATGCGCGTCCACGCCGTAGGCGGTACGCGGAGCCAGCAAAAGGCGCGGATACTGGAGTTGCTGCGGGTTGTGGGGCTGCGCGACGACCACTTCGAGCGCTACCCGCACGAGTTCAGCGGCGGGCAGCGGCAGCGCATTTGCATTGCCCGCGCCCTGGCCCTGCAACCCAAATTGATTGTGTGCGACGAGTCGGTTTCGGCCCTCGATGTGTCGGTGCAGGCCCAGGTGCTGAACCTGCTCAACGACCTCAAACGCGACTTTGGCATCACGTATTTGTTCATCACCCACGACCTGTCGGTGGCCCGGTTTATGAGCGACCGGCTGCTTGTCATGCACCAGGGCCGGGTGGTCGAGAGCGGCCCGGCGGCCGAGGTGTACGCCCGCCCCCGGCATCCGTACACCCAAAGTTTGCTGGCCGCCATCCCGAAGGACGGCCTGGCCGACATCGCCGCCGCCGTAGCGGCACGGGCAGCGTAACGCGGGTTTTCACCCCGCGCGTGTGGGCTGGTCACCCCGTTATTTTGTCCGCGCAAACCGCACGGGCGGCGCGGGGTTGAACCCGTGTAAATGTGCTGCGTCGGGCTTTGGCCCGCGCCACTTGTTCTAACTCGCGGGTTGAAAACCCGCGTTACCGGCGGAGTTTTTAGCCCGCCTTTATCTCCTAACTCGCGGGTTTCAACCCCGCGTTACCTCATGCCTACCAAAAAAAATACCCCCGACGCTCAAGCCCCCGCCCCGCTCACGCAGGCCCAGGTTTTGCGCGTTTACTCCGACAGCCCCGACAAGGTGCTGGCCTACCGGCAGCTTTCTCGCCGCCTCGGCATCACCACCAAGCAGCAGCGCGAAGAAGTCTTCGCCCACCTAAAAGCCCTGCGCGGCAAGGGCCTGCTGACGCTCATTCAGAACGACGAATACCAACTCGCCGACCCTGCCGCCGCCACCGTGCCCGCCAAGCCCGGCAGCGTCGCCAAAGCGCCGCGCAAGGCCGCCGACCGGGCCGAAACGGCCCCGGCAGCCCGGCCCAACCGAGGCCGTCCGGTGGAGGCATCGTTCGGGCAAGACCCCATCGTCCACCGCCGCCGAGGCGCGGGCTTCGACTACGTGGGCGACGATTCGCGGCCCGTGCATGATGCCAACCTGGTCATCGGCACCGTCGATTTGGCCTCGCCAAGCTTCGCCTTCGTGGTGCCCGAAGGCGGCGGCGACGACATCCGCGTTTTCACCGACCAACTCAAATTTGCCCTGCAAGGCGACCTTGTGCGGGTGAAGCTGCGCGGCTCCCGCGACGGCCGCCCGGTGGGCGACGTGGTGGAAGTGCTCAAGCGCGAGCGCCCCGAAATCGTCGGCCGCCTGCAAATTCAGGGCGCGATGGGCTTTGTGAAGCCCGACAACCGGCGCGTGTATTTCGATGCCTTCGTGCCGCCGCACGCGCTGAACGGCGCCCGCAACGGCGACAAAGTGCTGGTGCGCCTCACCGAGTTTCCGACCGATTCGGGGCGGCAGCCGGTGGGCGAGGTGCTGCGAACCTTCGGTGCGGCCGGCGGCAACGAAGCCGAAATCAACGCCATCATGGCCGAGTTTGGGCTGCCGTTCGAGTTCCCGAGTGAGGTCGAGGAAGAGTCGGAACACATTTTGGAGGTGATTTCGGCGGACGAGATTGCCCGGCGGCGCGACTTCCGCGCCATCACCACCTTCACCATCGACCCGGCCGATGCCAAGGATTTCGATGATGCGCTCTCCATTCAGAAGCTCGAAAACGGACATTGGGAAGTCGGTGTCCACATCGCCGACGTTACGCACTACGTCCGCGTCGGCACCGCTTTGGAGGAGGAAGGGAAGCACCGCGCCACCTCCGTGTACCTCGTAGACCGCGTGATTCCGATGCTGCCCGAGCGCCTCTCGAACGGCCTCTGCTCGCTGCGGCCCAACGAGGACAAGCTCACGTTTTCGGCCGTGTTTGAGCTGGACGAAGCCGGCAAGCTCTACCACGCGTGGTTCGGCAAAACCGTCATCCACTCCGACCGCCGCTTTGCCTACGAGGATGCCCAGGAGCGCATCGAAACCAAAACCGGCGATTACGCCGAGGAGGTAAATGTGCTCAACGACATGGCGAAGAAAATCTGCGCTCTGCGCTTCAAGCAGGGCGCCATCAGCTTCGAAACCCAGGAAGTAAAATTCCGGCTCGACGAGCAGGGCAAGCCCCTGGGCGTGTACGTGAAGGAGCGCAAGGACGCGCACAAGATGATTGAGGAGTTCATGCTGCTGGCCAACCGCAAGGTGGCCGAGCACGTCTTCAACCTCAAAAAAACCAAGCCGCGCTTCACGATGGTGTACCGCACCCACGACGCGCCGGAGCCCGAACGCCTCGAAAACTTCGCCCTCTTCGCCCAGAAATTCGGCTACTCGCTCAAGCTCACCAACCCCAAAAAGGTGAGCACTGAGTTGAATGATTTGAGCCTGGCCGTCGTCGGCAAGCCCGAGCAAAACGTCATCCAGGGGCTGGCCATTCGCACGATGGCCAAGGCCATTTATACCACCGAGCCGCTGGGCCACTTCGGGCTGGCCTTCGACCACTACTCGCACTTCACCTCGCCCATCCGCCGCTACCCGGATATGATGGCCCACCGCCTGCTGGAGCACTACCTCAACGGCGGCAAAAACATCCCGGCCGAGCCGGTGGAAGAGCAGTGCAAGCACTCGTCGGCCCGCGAAAAACTGGCCGCCAATGCCGAGCGGGCCAGCATCAAGTACAAGCAGGTGCAGTTCATGACCGATGAAATTGGCAGCACGTTTACCGGCGTGGTGTCGGGCTTCAACGAGCGCGGGATGTACGTCGAAATCAAAGAAAACAAGTGCGAGGGCATGGTGCGCCTGAGCGACATTCCGGGCGACACCTTCGAGCTGGACAAGGACAACTACCGCATCGTGGGCCGGGGCAGCAAGCGCATCATCCAGTTCGGCGACGAGATGGAAGTCGTCGTAAAATCCGCCAACCTCCTCGACCGCACCATTGACTTCGACCTCGTGGACAACCGCACCGAAGGCGTAAAACGTCGCGAGATGGACGAGCGCCAACAGCAGCGCCGCGATGCCCCGCGCCGCGACAACAGCGGCGGAAACGGCGGTTACAAAGGCAAGCGCCGCTGACCCGTGGTCAGACGACTTTTTCCAGTCGTCTGACCACTTCGTTGAACAGTTGGCGTGGCTGCTTTTGGGTGCGCTGTCATCCAAGTCATCCGGGCGCGAGCCGTGCAACGAAGTGG
>JANXUO010000508.1 GCA_025356245.1 Hymenobacter sp. | reverse complement strand
AGGTAGTGCGCCGAATCGGAAGTGCCGCCCAGGCCCGGCGCTACCATCCACGCAAACAATGCCAGCAAAACCACGGCAGCCAGTAAGATTGACGCAGCGCGGGCAGATTGCATGGGTTTACTGGGAGGTGCCAAGAAAGCTTCGTCGCGAACGACGCTACTGCTTAGGCGGAGGCAGTGGTGGCGGCTGGGGCAATCTTTTTCACCAGCCCTTGCAGCACCTTACCAGGGCCGCACTCCACGAAATGCGTGGCGCCGTCGGCGGCCATGTGCGCCACAAGCTGCGTCCAGCGCACGGGGGCGGTGAGCTGGGCCAGTAGGTTGGCTTTGATTGCGGTAGGGTTGGTGTGGGGGCGGGCGTCCACGTTTTGATAAACGGGGCAGCGGGCTTCGGCGAAGGTGGTTTTCTCGATGGCTTCGGCCAAGGCAGCGGCGGCGCTTTGCATGAGTGGCGAGTGGAAGGCCCCGCCCACGGGCAGCAGCAGGGCGCGTTTGGCCCCGGCGGCCTTCAAGGCCTCGCAGGCTTGCTCTACCCCCGCCTGCGAGCCGGAAATAACGAGCTGGCCGGGGCAGTTGTAGTTGGCCGCCACCACGATGGCCCCGGTGCCGGCAATTTCCTGGCAAATGCGCTCCACCACGTCGTCGGCCAGGCCCAGGATGGCGGCCATGGTGCCGGGTTGCTCCAGGCAGGCGGCCTGCATGGCCTGGGCGCGGCGGGCCACTAGCGGCAGCGCGTCTTCAAACCGCAACACGCCCGCCGCTACCAGCGCCGAAAACTCGCCCAGCGAGTGCCCGGCTACCATGTCCGGCATCGCGTTCGGCGTGGCCATGAACTGCGCCACCGAATGCACAAAAATGGCCGGCTGCGTCACGTCGGTACGTCGCAGGTCCTCCTCGGAGCCTGTGAACATGGCGTCAGTCAAGGAAAAGCCTAGGATATTATTGGCTTGGGTAAGCAGGCTGCGGGCGGCCTCGCTCTGTTCAAACAGCTCGCGGGCCATGCCCGGAAACTGGCTGCCTTGGCCGGGAAATACAAATGCGGTCATGCGGTGGGTGGGCTGGTGGCGGTTTATTAAATTTTCTAAACGGCTGCGATTTTTAAAATCGTAGCCCAAAACTACGCGCTGCGCAAAAAAGCCGGAGCCTCGCGGCCCCGGCTTTATGCCGTGCATAGGTGAGCCGGGGCCCGCCGTGCTTACTTTATAATTTCAACCCAGCCCTTGAAAGTGCGGGTATTACCGTCGGTAAATTCCACTTCGGCCAAGTAGAGGTATACCCCACCCGACACCGGCGCGGCGCTGCCTTGCTCGCCGTTGCGGCCCGTGCCGTCCCAGTTAATAAAGGGTGCGGCGGTGGTGACGTTCTCAAAAACCTTGACGCCCCAGCGGTTGTAAGCCCGAAATTTGACGTTGCGCACAGCGCCGTAACTCTTTGGCTTAAACACCTCGTTCGTATTATCGCCGTTGGGGGTGAAGATGTTGGGCAGGACGAAAATCTGGCATTCTTCCTGGCATACCTCGTTGCTGCGGGGGCCACTCACGCGGCTGGCCGTTACGGCTTGCACGGCGTAGCAGCCGCCGGGCCGGGGTACGTTGCGGTGGTCGTAGCTCAATACATTGCCCGTGCGGGTCGAATCGAGGAGCGCGAAGGCATCGACGAGGGTGGGGCGGTAGTAGAGGCGGTAGTAAGCCACGGCCGCCGAGCAGCCCGTGGGGGTGGTGCCGACGGTCCAGCGCAGGCGGTTGGTGTAGGTCTGGTCGGGCCGGGGGAAGTTGGGAGTGCTGGCCAGGCTGTCGCAGTTGGGCGGCAAAATAACGAGCACCGGCTGGCACGGCACCTCGGCCAGGATGGCGCACTGCTCCTGGCTTTTGTTGACGAGCGCACTTAGGTACGTGGTGGCCCCCGGCGTTTGGTAGCGGCCAGTGGTTTGCACGTAATAGCAGTACGTCAGGCCCTGTTGCAAACTGGGGTCGGTGTCGGTGAAGCTGCCGCCGGTGACCCCGGTGCCGGGCGCGGCCGGCAGGCGCGTGTAGGCCGTGGCGGTGCTCAGGCGGCGGAACACGGCTACGGGTGTGGGCGTGTTGTCCCAGGGCACCTGGTAGGTCCAGGTCAGGGCGTTAGTGCGGGCCAGGCCGTCGGGCACCACCGCCAGGCGCACGCTGCTGGCGGGGGTGGCCACTTCGGTTACGCTGGGGGCGCCGGGTTGCGGGGCAGCGGCATAAAACAACTCCAGCCGGTAGGTGTAGCTAAAAGCTGTCGTGTTCAACCCCCTGTCCACCAGCACCGAGTCATTATCGATGGAGTTGAAGGTGCGTACCAGTTGGAAATCGGTCGCGGCCGGGCGCTGGCCCGGTGCCCGGTACAGGCGGTAGCCACCAGGGCCGTTGAGGGGCTGGGTAGCGCTGCCCCTAGCCGTGGTCCAGCGCACGGTAATCTGGCCGCTGCTGGCGTCGGTGCGGTCTACATCCACGTGGGTGAGGCGGGCGGCGCGGCCGGGGAAGGTGGCGCACGCTTCGGCCGAAGCAATGCTGGCCCCACCGGCGGGCAACGGAAAGCCAGCGTAGATGCGGTAGCAGTAGGTTTTGCCCCGCGCCAAGCCCCCGGCGGGGCCGTTGTCGGTAAAGGTGGATGCCGCGCTTACCGCCACCCGGCCAATGCGGGTGTAGCCCGCCGAAGCCGGAATGCCGGTTTCGCACGGCCCTGGCACAAAGCTCGATGGGTCTTCTTTGCGGTAAATGTAAATCGTGTCGGCGTTGGCGCAGGCGTAGCGGTTCCAGGTCAGCAATACCTGATTGCCGTTGGCGCCGGCGCGGGGGGTAGCCACCAGGTTTTGCGGCGGCGGCCCCACCACGGTAATCCGCCACACGCCCTGGTCAATCAGGGCCGGCGGGTCGTTGGGCGAGTCCTGGGCCTTGAATACTACTTGGTAAGGGTCTTTAGCCACATTGGCGCAGTCCGTCGTCCACCGAAACGTACCGCTAGCCTGGGGCGGCCCAAAGGCGGTTTGGATGAAGGTGGCGGGTGGCAGCATTCCGCCGTAGGCAAACAAGGTAATAGGGCTGGCCGTTGTGCCGGGGCCGCTCGGGTCGATGGCCGTCACGGTGCCGGTCACGGTTTGGCCCGCCACCACGCACAGGTCGGGCGGCAGGGTCAGTAGCGGGCGCAGGTTGGGGCTGTTCACCACCACAATCTGCATGTCGCGCACCACGTGGCCCAGGTTGCGCGGCCCGAAGGGCGTCCGGCGCCACTCCGTCACCACAAACGCCACGTTGTAGAGGCCCGGCACGTTGGGGGCGTTCCACACAATTTGCCCGCTGCGGTTGCTTTGCTGAAAGATGGACGGTGCCCCCACCCGCGCGGCGGGCGGGCCGGCAAACGGTACCTGCACCCCGGCCGGAGCTACGCCCGTGGGCAGCACGTAATTGGTGCAGGTAATGGTATCGACCCGGCCATTGTTAGCCAGGGTGCCGGCTACGCCCCCGCGCACCTGCCGGCACTTTATCAGCTTGTACGAGAGCGAGTCGCCGTCGGCATCGTAAGCAGCCGGGTTGTGCAGAAACACTTGTCCGACGGCCGCCTTGTCATAAGCCGGAGCCAGTAGTCGGGGTGAGTGGTTGCGGCCGATGGCGGGGTCGATGAGGATAGTGGTTTCGATGTAAAAAGTTTGTGACACCGAGTTGGTCATATTCAGCACTCCCGCGTTGCGGTTTTCGCCCACAAACGATACTGTGTAATTGCCCGAAGCCGGAAATATGTGCTCGAAGGCAAACACCAGCACCTCCGTGTCGGCGGTGGATTGCGCTGCGTTCACGGTGCGCACAATGGGGGAGTTGGGGCCGGTAGTACCCGTGGCCGAAGTACCATCGCCAAAAAAGATAACCGTCTGGTCCTGCGCCTGAGGCACGTTGGTGGCGCCTCTGTCGCGGTAAATCGTCATCCGAAAAAACACCCGCCGTGGGTTGGCCCCCGCCGTGGTGTCGATGATGGCCTGGATATCGCCGGCCCGCAAGTGCGTGGCCTGGGCCACGTTGGGCAGCAGCCAGCCCAACAGCAGGCCCAGTACAGCCAGCAACCCGGCCCGCCGGCCCGCCCCAATAGTCTTACCAAATGCGCTCATAGTTCTGAGAAAGAGAAGGATATTGCCGCTTGGAAAACCAAGCACCAAGTGGGAGGCGCCGGCAGTAGTTAACGGCTAACGCGGCAAATTGATTTCAGCAACCAAGTACGTCGTTGCCGGTTGTACGTCAGCCGCAGGGCGGGGCCGACTGGACCGGCTGATGCCTCAAAAGCAACGCTCAAGAATGGCAGCTTTTTGGCCGTGTCGGCCCTCGCCGCTACCTTTGAGCAGCCCAAACTTACCATTTTCTCCCGCCCGGCGGGTCGTTTTACTATGAGTTGGATAACAAAAACGCTTACCAGCAGCATCGGACGCAAAATTATTATGGCCCTTACCGGCTTGTTCCTGTGTTCGTTTCTGGTAGTTCATCTGTCTGGTAACTTTCAGTTGTTTAAGCACGACAATGGCCTGGCCTTCAATGCTTATTCCGAGTTTATGAGCCACAATACCATCATTCGTATTCTCGAATGGGGGCTGGTGCTGGGCTTTGGAGGCCACATCGTGCAGGGCCTGAGCTTGTACTTCAAAAATCGGGCCGCCCGTCCGGTGGGCTACCAAGTCAATCACATCGAGCAAAACAGCTCCTGGGAATCGCGCAGCATGGCCTTGCTCGGTACCATAGTGCTGTTTTTCCTGGTGGTTCACCTCTATAACTTCTTCGGACAGCTGCGCTACACCGACGTTGCCGTTGATGCAAATGGCAACGAAAATGCTTACGCCCTGGTGGTTTCGTCGTTCCACAATCCGTGGTACGTGGCCCTGTACGTAGTGGCCCAAATGGCTTTGCTCTACCATCTTGTCCATGGGTTTGGCAGTGCTTTTCACACGCTGGGTCTTAACCACCGCAAGTACACGCCCCTTATTCAGGCCGTGGGCTACGGGTTCGCGATTGTGGTGTCGGCGGGATTTGCCTCCATGCCGCTGTACTTTCTGCTCTTCACCGATGCCAGCGGTGAGTTGAGTAGCACCGCCCCACAAGCCCTGCAATCGTTGATGCTGGCCCTGCGCTAGTTGCCGCGCCCGCCCGGCCGCAACCATTGCAGCCTTGGGCGGTTTAACTGGCATTGGCTCCGGCCGCCGTTTTCCACCTCTCTTAATTCTTGCGTATGCTGCCCGATTCCCGCATTCCCGAAGGCCCGTTGGCCGCGAAATGGGAAAAGCACAAGTTTGATGTCAAGCTCGTGAACCCCGCCAACAAGCGGAAGTACGACGTAATTGTGGTGGGTACCGGCCTGGCCGGCGCTTCGGCCGCCGCCTCGCTCGCCGAGTTGGGCTACAACGTGAAGGCCTTTACCTACCACGACTCGCCCCGCCGCGCCCACTCCATCGCCGCGCAGGGCGGCATCAACGCTGCCAAAAACTACCAGAACGACGGCGATTCGGTGTTCCGCCTCTTCTACGACACCATCAAAGGCGGTGACTACCTCGCCCGCGAAGCCAACGTCTATCGGCTGGCCCAGGTGTCGGTCAACATCATCGACCAGTGCGTGGCCCAGGGTGTGCCCTTTGCCCGCGAGTACGGCGGGCTGTTGGCCAACCGCTCCTTCGGGGGCGCGCAGGTGAGCCGCACGTTCTACGCCCGGGGCCAAACCGGGCAGCAGCTGCTGCTGGGTGCTTACTCGGCCCTGAGCCGGCAGGTGGCTTACGGTAAGGTCGAAATGCACACCCGCTCCGAAATGCTCGACGTAGTGGTGGTCGATGGTCAGGCGCGGGGCATTGTGACCCGCAACCTGATTACCGGCGCGGTGGAAACCCACGCGGCTCACGCCGTGGTGCTGGCTACCGGCGGCTACGGCAACGTCTTCTATCTCAGCACCAACGCCAAGTACTGCAACGTGACGGCCGCCTGGCGGGCGCACAAAAAAGGCGCGTACTTTGCCAACCCGTCGTTCACCCAAATTCACCCCACCTGCATCCCGGTATCGGGCGATTACCAGTCGAAGCTGACGCTGATGTCGGAGAGCCTGCGCAACGACGGCCGCGTGTGGGTGCCCGCTACCAAGGAAACCGCCGAGCGCCTGCGCAAAGGCGAAATTAAGGTGCAGGACATTGCCGAGGACGACCGCGACTACTTTCTGGAGCGCAAATACCCGGCCTTTGGCAACCTCGTGCCGCGCGACGTAGCCTCACGCAATGCCAAGTTG
>JANXUO010000491.1 GCA_025356245.1 Hymenobacter sp. | reverse complement strand
CACTAATCGTGTTACTCGCTTTGGGGCAGCATACGCCAGTGGCCGGACGAACCGCTTCGCGGAATTCGCCCAACCACTGCTTACGCCACGCGCAGCGGGCTGGCGGCGGCGGCCGTGCCGACCGTCCAGGCCGGATTGATGAGGCTCACCTGCTCCCAGAGTGCCTTTTGGCCCATGTAGTGCAGCAGGATGCGGGCCGTGGTGATGACGTCTTTCTGGCAGTAGGCGGCGATGCGGGCCAGGTTATTTTCGACCCAGTAGGTGTAGCCCACCTGCGAGCCGTCGATGTCGTCTTTGGGCGAGGGGATGCCGAAAATGCCGGCCAGCAGCGGCAGGCTGATGTGGCCTTTGTTGTCGCCGAACTTCCACAGCTCCATGGTATCGAGGAGGTGGGGCAGGTCCCAGGGTTTGTGGCCGGCGATGTCGAGCATGGGCGGGATGGGCTGGCCGCAGATGAGCATCCGGCGGCCCAGGTAGCCGTAGTCGAACTCGCGGCCGTTGTGGGCGCACAGGTAGTGGCCGTCCTTGTGGGCCGAGCTGAGCTTGGGATAGCGCTCCGGGCTGGCCGGCAGGTAGCGGGCCAGAAAATCGCTAAAGCCGCGCAGCACGTCGCACTCGTCGTCGTCGGCGAAGGACTTGACGCGGAACTCCAAGGTTTCGTCGGCCAGCTCGCGGAAGTAACCTACTGAGATGCAGACAATCTTGCCAAACTCGGCGTAGAGGCCGGCGTTGGGGTAAAGCTCGGCGTGGGTTTGGCCTTCGGCCAGCTCGCGGGCGTGGCGTCGGGTGCAGAACTTGTGCCACAGCGGGCGCTTCACGTCGCACAGCTCGTCGTGCGAGGCGTGGCCGGGCACGGTTTCAATATCAATAAAAAAAATTCGTTTAAGGTCGATGTTGCGGAGAATGTGCATGGCGGACGAGCTGAGCGATTGGCTGCCGTGAAGGTAGCACCCACCGGACATTTTGGGGCCTTGGAAGGCACGCTGGCAGCCGGGGGGCCACGGAACTGTCCGCGCTATTGTAGCAGCCAGCGCAGCGGCTGGTCGAGCCGCTTGGCCCAGGCGTGCTCAGAATGGTCGGCGCCCTCGAATTTGCGGGTTGTCCAGTTTTTGGCCGAATAGCCGCGCGCGCGCAAAACGGCGTCGGCGGCCAGCTGGTGGGGCTCGTAGAGGGCGTCGAGGGTGGCGGTGCCGTAGTCGAAGTAGAGGCGGTGGGTGGCGGGGTCGGGCAGCTTGATTTTCAGGTACTGCTGAAAGGCGGCGGCCAGCGCGGCCTGGTCCTGGCCGAAGCCGCCAATCCAGTGCGTGGAGAGGCAGGCTGCGCCGCCGAACACCTGCGGGTACTCGCAGAGGGCGTAGAGTGAAATCAGCCCGCCCATGCTGCTGCCCATCACGCGGGTGTGGGCCGGGCCGGGGCGGGTGCGGAAGGTTTTGTCCACGAACGGCTTCAGCTCCTGCACCATAAACTTCAGGTACGCATCGGCCAGGGGCTGTCCTTTCAAGTCTTTGCGCATCAGCGTGTCGCGCACGGCGGGGGCGAGGTAGCCGATGGCCCGCTGCGGGTAATACTCGGCGTGGCGGTAGGGGCCGTTGTTGAAGCTGCTCACCACGATGGTGGGCCGTACGGCTTTGCTGGCTTCGAGCCGGCCGAGTACCTCATCTACCCGCCATTCCTGGTGGTTCCAGCTGTTGATGCTGTCGAAGAGCATCTGGCCGTCGTGCATGTAGAGCACGTCGTAGGGGCCGTTTTTGGGATAGCCGTCGGGCAGCCACACGTCCACGGTGCGGGCGGCTACGAACTTCGACGGGAAGGCCGTGAAGCGGCGCACGGTGCCGGTGCTGACGTGGGGCGGGGCAGCGGCCGGCGGGGCGGGTTGGGCCAAGCTGCCGTGGGCCAGTAGCAAGAGGAAGAGCAGGCGTTTCATGGGGCCAAAGTACAGCGGGCGGGCCGATGGGAGATGGCGTGTGCTTGAATTTTTGCTTTGCTGCTGCTGACTATGTTGCCCCGCAGCAGCGCGGCGGTCGTTTTGGTCGGATTCACGATGAATTTACTTGTGTCTGATTATCAATTGCTAAAAACAGAATTATGCCCACATCATGAATCGGGACGCGCCAATACCAGAAAGTGGGGCGCGGGCGTTAGTCGGAGCCAGGACCTTTGCTGCCGGCTTCTTCACCGAAGCATAACCTGCCAGCTGGGCAACCTTGCCCGGTCGGAAGACATCCTTGCACCACTTTACTTTTTTTACCGATGCGCTACCGCTACTTCCTGCCCCTGGCCCTGCTGCTGGCTGCCCACTCCAACATTTTTCTGATGGCCCAGTCGGTGCCGGCATCTGACAGCCCCGGCCCGGCCACTGGCTTGCTTACCGGGACTGTGCTCGACTCGGTGGCCAGCAAGCCGGTGGCCTACGCCACGGTGCTGCTGCTGCCCGCCGCGCCCGCCGTCCCGGAGAAGGCCATTACCGGCGTGGCGGCTGACGGCGAGGGTCAGTTTGCCATTCCTAAGCTGGCCGCCGGGGCCTACCGCCTGCGGGTGAGCTACGTGGGGTTTGGCACCCAAACGCGGGCCGTGACGGTGGGCACGGGCGCTACGGCAGTGCCCGCGTTCCGGCTGCCGCCGGCGGCCACGGCCTTGGCCGAGGCCGTCGTAATTGGCTCGAAGCCGATAGTGGAGGTGCGCCCCGACCGCCTCATCTACAACGCCGACCAGGACGTGACCAACAGCGGCGGTACGGCGGCCGATGTGCTGCGCAAAGCCCCGCTGCTGGCTGTGGATGGCGACGGCAACGTGAAGATGCGCGGCTCCGGCAACTTCAAGGTGCTCATCAACAACAAGCCTTCGCCCACCCTGGCCCGCAACCTGGCCGAAGCCCTGAAAGGAATGCCGGCCGCCAGCATTCAGAGCGTGGAAGTCATCACCACGCCCTCGGCCAGATACGACGGGGAGGGCACGGCGGGCATCATCAACATTGTGCTGAAAAAGGGCGTGAACCAGCACCTGAACGGCCGGGTGGGCGCGGGCGGCGGCAACCGCAACACCAGCGCCGATGCCTCGCTGAATTTTCGGAAGGGCAAGGTGGGCTTCACCTCGTCGGGCGGGGTGGGGCAGTGGTTCAACCCCGGCGCCGACAACCGCAGCCGTAGCAGCTTTGATGGGGCCGGTAACACCATCAGCCAGCTGGAGCAGCACAGCACGATGGATAACAACGGGGGGTATCTGTACGGCTCGGCGGGGCTGGATTTTGACCCCGTGGCCCACCACAGCCTCTCGCTGGCCGGCTCGGTGAATGGCTACAAGGGCGGTGCCGACCAGGACCTGAGCAACCAGTTTACGGCCCTGGATGCCAGCCAGAACCAGGCGTTTGCCCGCCGCACCGCCAACCGCTTTTCGGCCCTGAGCGGGGAGCTTACCGGCACCTACACCCGCACCTTTGCCCAAGCCCGCCGCGAGTGGAGCGTGCTGGGGCAGTACGCCCGCAACGGCAACACGTCGGGCTACAGCTTCGACCAATACCCCGGCAGCCTTGTGCCGCTGGGGGCCGGCCTGGCGGGCTACCGCGAGCGGGCCAGCAATGCCTCGCCGGGCAACGAAATCACGGTTCAGACCGATTTTACCCAGCCGTTTGGGGAAAAGCAGACGCTGGAGGCGGGCCTCAAGTCCATCTGGCGGCGCAACAGCTCGGTGGCCGACGTGGACACCTTCTTCACGGTTTCGGCCCCCGACTTTGCGCGCTCGCCCCGCCGGGCCACCAACTTCGACTACGACCAGAACGTGCAGGCCGCCTATGCCACCTATGCCTTCAGTTTGAGCAAAAAGCTCAGCGGCAGCCTG
>JANXUO010000417.1 GCA_025356245.1 Hymenobacter sp. | reverse complement strand
CGCCGCCGCCGTGGCCGCCCGCGTGGGCATGCTGGTGGTCATCGCCAACGGCAACGAAGGCGTGAACCCCTGGCACTACGTCACGGCCCCCGCCGACGCCGACTCCGTCATCAGCGTAGGCGCCGTCGATTCGACGCGCATCAAGGTGGGCTTTTCGTCGTTTGGGCCGTCGGCCGATGGGCGCATCAAGCCCACGTTGTCGGCGCAGGGGTACTACTGCGCCATTCTGGCCCCGAGCGGGGCGGCGGTGCACGGCAACGGCACCTCCTTTGCCTGCCCCGAGCTGGCCGGCATGGTCGCCGGCCTGTGGCAGGCCAACCCGCGCCTCACGGCCCAGCAGGTCATCTTGGCCTTGCGCCGGACGGCCTCCCAGGCCAACAACCCCGACAACAGCCTGGGCTACGGCATCCCCAATTTCGCCCCGGCCCACGCGTTTGCCCAGGCCCTGACCCTCGACACCGCCCAGCAAGCGGCCGTGGCCGAGCAGGTGGAGCTGTTTCCCAATCCCACCGGCGACGGGCAGTTTCGGCTGCGCCTGCCGCTGGCCTTGCGCAGCGGCCTGCTCACCATCCGCATCATCGACGCCAAAGGGGCCATTGTGCGCCTGCTAACACTCGACGCGCCCGCCACTGCCGAGGTGCCCGTGAATGCCGGGGCCCTGGCGCGGGGTACGTACCTGTGCGAGGTGAGCGCCGGCACGGCCACCCAAACGGTGCGCTTTGTGCAGCAGTAGCTAACTTTTTTAGTTAATACGGCTAATAAATTTCGCATTTCGGGAATTAACCGGGCTGCCGCTCACGTTGGGTAAGTCTGGGCTACGGTAAGGTTGCACGTCTACCCCGTGGCCTGGTTTCAACTTTTTTCCCTTCTTTCAGCCCTGCAAGGGCCCCCGCGTATGTTGCAGATGATGACCTCCAAGCGCATTGGGCGCCGCCAGTTTCACTTCACGGTGAGCGGCAACAACCTCCACGAAACGGTGGCCGAATACGAGCGCCTGAGCTTTGCCGACGTGCCCGCCTGCGGCATCTGCGGCTCCGACAACCTCGACCTTACCTCCCGCGTGGCGCAGGGCAAATTCAAGTACACCAGCGTGAAGTGCCGCGACTGCCGCGCCGACGTCACCTTCGGCAAGCGCGAAGACGACGACCAAACGTATTTCCTCCGCAAAAAGGAAGGCGGCCTGCCCGGCGAGCTCGACTGGCGGCCGTTCGATAAAAACGAAGCCAAGTAGGAGCAGTGGTCGGGCGAATTCCGCGCAGCGGTTCGTCCGACCATTGGCGTTGACGGCTTGCCCTAGGGCAGCGTACGGGCCGTGGCCGGACGAAGCCCTTCGGGCAATTCGCCCGGCCACTTTCCTAACGCCCTACCTTTGACCCCATGACGCATTCCGCCGCCCGCCGCGCTCCGCTGCTCGCCCCGTCCTTTTTGGCCGCCGACCTGGCCAACCTGCAAGCCGAAACCGAAATGCTGGGCCGCAGCGCCGCCGACTGGCTGCATTTTGACGTGATGGACGGGCGCTTTGTGCCCAACATCTCCTTCGGCCTGCCCGTGCTGCAAGCCGTGAAAAAATACGCCAAGCAGCCCATCGACGTGCATTTGATGATTGAGGAGCCGCAGCATTACCTGGCCGCGTTTCGGGATGCCGGGGCCGACATTATTACGGTGCATTATGAAGCCTGCCCGCACTTGCACCGCATGGTGCAGCAAATAAAAAGCCTGGGCTGCCGCGCCGGCGTGGCCCTCAACCCGCACACGCCCGTGGCCCTGCTCGAAGACATTGCTGCCGACCTCGACGTGGTGCTGGTCATGTCAGTAAACCCCGGGTTTGGTGGGCAGGCCTTCATCCCCAATACCCTTAAAAAAGTAGCGCAGTTGAAAGAGCTGCTCCTCGACACCGGCTCCGACGCCTTCATCGAAGTGGACGGCGGGGTGAGCCTGGCCAACGCCGGCCCCCTGGTGCAGGCCGGGGCCGACGTGCTGGTGGCCGGCAATTTCGTGTTTGCCCACCCCGACGGGCCGCTGGCCACCCTGGCGGCGTTGCGGAACCACTTGGCGGGGGAATAGAGCGAAGTTTGGACTTTGTATCCGCGGTGCCCTCCGTGCCGTCAGGGTCGCATCAATAGCGTACGAGTGCGGATTACAGATTACGCGCTACGTAACCAAACAAATAAACTCAATGAAACTCGCTGAAAAAGGCCCTTTGGCCCCGGTTCCCACGTTAGCCGCTGTACTCGAACCGGTTTCACAAGCCATCCAAGGGTGGCCTGGGGTAATTGCCGCCGCCCATTGGGATTTGTTTCGGGTGGGCGAAGTGGTGGACGGCGCCGATTTTTACGTGGGCGAAGCCGAGCTTGGGCACTTCCATCTCGACGGTGAAGCACACCTAGCGACTAGCCCGGCCCTGGGCCAGGCCCTTATAGCCGGTGGCTTCGCCCGGCCCCTGCGGTGGGGAGGTGCCGCCTACAAAGGATGGACGGAGTTTTCGGTACGCACTGCGGCCGATGCGGCTCACGCCACTTGGCTGTTCGAACTAAACTACCAACGCCTGCGCGGTCGCCCCGAAGGCGAGGTGGTTGCAGAAGTTGCCACGCGTCAGTCGCTTTTGCGCCAAGGGGAGTAGTTTCTTTGAGAATTTGCCGCTGTTTTCCAGTCGTTCACCTGTTTTGCAACCCTGAAATACTAATTTCCTTACGCATGATACTTGTAACCGGCGCAACGGGCCAGCTCGGCTCGGCCATCATCAATTTTCTGCTCCAAAAAATCCCCGCATCCCAAATCGTGGGCTTGGTGCGGGATGAAAACAAAGCCGCCGCGCTGAAAGCAAAAGGCATACATCTGCGCCTCGGCAGCTACGACGACCCGGCTTCGCTCGACCAAGCGATGCACAGCGTCGAAAAAGTGCTACTCGTTGCCGGCACCGACGAAGCGAACCGCGTGCAGCAGCACCGAAACGTGCTGCACGCCGCTAAAAAAGCCGGCGTGCCGTGGATTGGCTACACCAGCCGCACGCTGAAAGACCGCGCCACGATGGCTAACAAGCTGATGGAAGGCCATTTTCAAACGGAAGATGACATCAAAGCCAGCGGCTTGGCGTACAGCCTTTTTCGCAACGTCTTGTACTTGGATACCCTCCCGCAATTCCTGGGCGAGAAGGTGCTGGAGACGGGTATTTACTTGCCAGCCGGCTCGGGCAAAGTATCCTTCGCGCTGCGGCGCGAAATGGGCGAAGCCATTGCCAACGTGCTGGCCACTGCCGCGCCGGCCAAGCCCGTTTATACCCTCACCGGCAGCGAGGCCTACTCGTTTGCCGATGTGGCAGATGCTCTTGCGGACATCACCCGAAAAGCTGTTAAATACACTGATGCCGAGGTGTCCGCCTTTGAGCAGGGCCTCAAAGGGCGCGGGATGCCCGATGTGGTGGTGGGGCGCATCATCGGGTTTATGACCGACATCAAAAACGGCCAGGAAGACGAAATCAGCCCCGACCTGGCGCAGTTGCTTGGCCGGAAGCCGGCAACGCTCCGTGAGGGGTTGAAGGAGTTATATAAGCTGTAGTGAGCAGCGGCGTGCTAGGTTGGGCAGGGACCAGTTGCTTCCGTCAAGAAATCCTTTTGGCTAGCCATAGCGTCGTGACGCTCGACTGGCCGTAATTTTACCGTGCGGCCCACGCGGCGGGCCTATTTGCTGGCATTGGGCCGCAATACCCGCCGCCGGTGCTGCGTTACGTTGCCCGTGAAGTATAGCCGCTCCCGTTCGTTGTCGTTGGTGAAAATTGTAATGTCCGCCGTCTGTGCGGTGGTGCTACTCCTGGCCGGAGCGCCGGCAGCGCAGGCCCAGGATGCGGCGGGCAGCAACGCGCCGGCCGCCGCCACCCTCACTGGCACGGTGCGCGATGCCGCCGGTCAGCCCCTGGAACTGGTTTCGGTGAGCGTGGAGGGCCAGCCGGGCGGCACCAACACCGCCCCCGACGGTAGTTTTCGGCTGGCCGTGCCGGGCAGGGGCCGGGCCGTGCTGGTGCTGCGCCGCCTGGGGTACGCTACCCTGCGGCAGCCGCTGAGCCTGCCGGCCGATGCCGGCCGACCCCTGGCGCTGGTGCTGCGCCTCGACCAACGCGCCTTAGGCACCGTGACGGTACGCGGGCGCTCCGACGCGGCCGACCCGCGCGAGCAAGTCAGCATCACCAAAATCGACCCGCGCGACGCCAAAATTCTGCCCTCGGCCTTCGGCGATTTCAACGCCATTCTCAAAACGCTGCCCGGCGTGGTGAGCAACTCCGAGCTAAGCAGTACTTACAACGTGCGGGGCGGGAAGTACGACGAAAACCTGGTCTATGTCAATGGCTTCGAGATTTACCGGCCTTTCCTCGTTACCACCGCCCAGCAGGAGGGTCTGAGCTTCATCAACCCTGACCTTGTGCGGAGCATCGAGTTCAGCGCCGGGGGCTGGCAGCCCAAGTACGGCGACAAGCTCTC
>JANXUO010000405.1 GCA_025356245.1 Hymenobacter sp. | reverse complement strand
TCGTACTGCCTCACGGAGCCGGGCAGCGGCTCGGATGCGCTGAGTGCCAAGACCAAGGCCGTGCTGAACGCCGAAGGGACGCACTACGTGCTGAACGGCCAGAAAATGTGGATTACCAACGCCGGGTTTGCCGACGTCTTCATCGTGTTCGCGCAAGTGGACGGCGACAAGTTTACGGGCTTCATCGTGGACAAGGATGCGCCGGGGCTGAGCCTGGGCAACGAGGAACACAAGATGGGCATCAAGGGCAGCAGCACCCGGCAGGTGTTTTTGAGCGACTGCCAGGTGCCGGCCGAAAACGTGCTGGGCGAGATTGGCAAGGGCCACCTCATTGCCTTCAACGTGCTCAATATCGGGCGCATCAAGCTGGCGGCGGCTTGCCTGGGCGCGGCCAAGATGGCGGCCAACCTGAGCGTAAAATACGCCAACGAGCGCATCCAATTCAAGCTGCCGATTTCGAAATTTGGGGCCATTCGGTTCAAGCTGGCGCAGCAGGCCATCCGCCTCTACGCCGTGGAATCGGCCATTTACCGCTCCGGCTCCGACATTTACCGCATGGAGCAGCAGCTCCTCGCCGAAGGCAAGGGGGCCAACGAGGCCCTGCTCGGCGCGGCCCGCGAGTACGCCGTGGAGTGCGCCATCCTCAAAGTGGAAGGCTCGGAAGTGCTGGACTACGTGACCGACGAGGGCGTGCAGATTTACGGCGGCTACGGCTACTCGGCCGACTACCCGATGGACCGCGCCTACCGCGACTCGCGCATCAACCGCATCTTCGAGGGCACCAACGAAATCAACCGCCTGCTGGCCGTGGACATGATTTTGAAGAAGGGCCTCAAGGGCGAAATCGACCTCATGGGGCCGGCCCAGGCCGTGCAGCAGGAGTTGATGAGCATTCCTTCGATGAGCGACGACATGGATACCAGCTTCTTCGCCAAAGAGTTGAAAACCATCGGCAACTTGAAAAAAGCCATCCTGATGGTGGCTGGCACGGCGGTGCAGAAGTACGCCGCCACCCTGGCCAAGGAGCAGGAGTTGCTGATGAACATCGCCGACATGGCCATCAAAGTGTACGTGGCCGAAAGCACGGTGCTGCGCGTTGAGAAGGAAATCAGCCTGAAGGGCGAAGCCGCTTTCAGCACCGAAATTGACATCGCCCGTGTGTACCTGACTGATGCGGTGGACGCAGTGGAGAAAGCCGCCAAGGATGCCATCGGCAGCATGGCCGAGGGCGACGAGCAACGGCTGTTGCTGATGGGCCTGAAGCGCTTTACGAAAGCTGAACTGGTGAACGTGCGCGACGCGCGGCGGCGCATTGCCGCCAAGCTGATTGAGGCCAACGAGTACGCTTACTAATCACTGATTTTTAGGCTGATTAACCGTGATTGCGCAGATTGATTTTGCGGTTAATTAGTTGTTGGTTTGAATGCAAAAAGGCCGTTTCCAGTTTGGAAACGGCCTTTTTTGTGGTTGTGGCTTGCAGGTTTATTTCTTTTCTGCCAGTTGGTTAAAGAAAACGAACATCTGCAACACCTGGCCTAAATCGGTGTAGCCCAGGTTTTGGCGCAGGGCGTAGGCGGCCACGGCGGCAGCTTCGGGGCCGAAGAGCTTGAGGACGTTTTTCTGGGTCAGGGTCAGCTCGCGCAGGGGTTCTTTGCTGTTGGGGGTGCCGGGGCCGGCCACGATGCTCTGGCCAACGGCAGAGCGGGCGGCCCGTTTTTCGGTGCGGAGGATGGGGTCGATTTCGGCGTCTTCGTGCAGGTAGCGGTGGGCCAGGGCCAGCACCAGCGGCGGGTTGGGCCGGGCGGTGAGAACTTCCACGAAGTCGGGCTGGGTGCTGCCCAGGCGCACCTGGTAGGTGCGAAAATGCCGCGCCTCGCTGTTCTGGCCCAGGTAAAAGCCGTCGAGGCTGCCCGGCGGCCACACGTGGCTGCCGGTGCTGTCGGTGGCTTCGAGCAGGCGCAGGGCCACGTTGTAGCGCAGGCTGGCCACCCGGTAGCGCCGCCCGTTGGCGGCGGCCAGTACGCCGGGCATGGCCCCGGATACCACGTAGGCTTCGGGGGCGGCGGCCAGGTCTTTCCGCATCCGGGCCATGGCCTCGGGGGTATTGGCTTGCAGGTAGAGGTTGGTGCTGAGGTTGGTCAGGTCGTTGAGGTCGCTTAGGTTCTGGCCGGTTTGGGCGCGGGCCAGGGGCGCGGTGGCCAGCAGGGTCAAAGCACAGGTCGAAAAAAACAGGGTTTTCATAGTCGGCAGGCAGTTGAGTCGAAAAAAGCAGAGAGGAAAACAGGCTATCGCCCGCCAATCATCACCTTTTGGTGCTGAATTTGGTCGCCGATGCGCGTTTCGAGCAGGTAGATGCCAGCCGGCAACCCGGCCACGGGCAGCGGCACGTCGTGCGCGCCAGCGGGCAACAACCCGGCCGCAACGCGGCGAACAGTTTGCCCGGCCAATGTGCGAAATTGGCCGCTAACTACGGCCGGGGCCGGCAGTTGCAGCGCCAGGTGCAGCACGTCGGTGGCGGGGTTGGGGTAGGCCTGCAGGCGGGTGGCCAGCGGCTGGGTGGGCGTACCGGTGGCCAGTACGCGCACGTCCACGAGGGCCGTCCAGACGCTGGTTTGCCGGTTGGCATCCATGCGCGTCCAGACGGGGCGCACCACGTTGTTGTGGGCCGTGATGTTGTTGTAATCGCCCAAAAAACCGTTGGCATCGGGGCTAAAGGGCGTTTGGCTGAGGCGGAAGTTCTGGAACGTGCGCCCGCCGTCGGTGCTGCGGGCGCCGTACACGTCGGTTTGCAGGCTGCCGGCGGGGTAGTTGCGGCGGTCGTACCACACAAACCACAGGTGGCCGGTGGCCTGGTCCACGGTCATCCAGGTCAGAAACTGGTCGCGGCCGGCGGGGTCGTTGTTCACGCGGCGCGGGGCGGTCCAGGTGAGGCCGCCGTCGGGGCTGCTGGCCAGCCACACGTCGGTGTCGGCGGGGCCGTTGCGCTGGTCGGTCCAGTTCACGTAGATGGTGCCCCGGTGGGGGCCGGTGCTGCGGTCGCAGTCGGTTACGGGCAGGCCGTTGCTGCGGTCGAGGCCGGCGATGGGGTAGGCCCAGCCGCCGGGCTGGGTGGCCAGCCGGCGCTCGCCCTGGGGCAGCCAGGTTTGGCCGTTGTCGAGCGAACGGTTGAACACGAGGCCCTGCGGTCCGGCCCAGCTCACGTACAGCTCGCCGTTGGGGCCAACGGCCGGCACGGCCCCTTCGACGGTGCTGCTCTCGTCGGCGGCATCGCCGCCGCGCCGGCTGATGCGGCGCGGCGCACTCCAGGTAGCGGCCCCGTCGAGGCTGCGGCTGAAAAGAATGCGGGTGCTGTCCTGGGGCCGCAGGCTGCCGTAGGTGTCAAACTCGGTCCAGGTGGCGTAGAGGGCATTGGTGCGGCGGTTCACGGCCAGCCAGCCCTTGTCTTGCTGCTTGTTGGGGTTGAGGCCGTACTCGCCGCGCAGGGCGAAGGGCTGCCCCGCCGCCGGTGCCCGCTGCACCTGCATCCGGTCGAGGGCCGGGTAGGCAAACCCGGGGGCCGGCACGTTCGAGTAGGTCAGGTGCGAAAACAGAAACGCCCCCGTGGTGTCGCACACGATGGTCGGGTCGCCCCACACCACCTGCGGCGAGGTCAGGGCCTGCCGCGTCCAGCTCTGGCCCCCGTCGAGGCTGGTGTAGGCGTTGTTGATGTTGGCCCCGGCCACCAGTTGCCGGGTGTTTTTGGGGTTGATGCAGATGGCCGTTTCGTTGGGGTTGCTCTGGGCGCTGATGAGGACGTTGGGGTGCAGCGACTGGGCCGGTGCGGCCAGCGGCAGGGCCAAAAGCAGGGGGAGGAGGTTGATTGAATTGCTGAATTGTTTCATTGTTTAATTGTTGAATCGTTCTGGAATGTGTCCCGCAGTGGGCGCGGTGGTGAAAACGCAGGGAGCGCAGCGCCGTTCAGGGGCACGTATGAGCAACAAGTAAGCAACTGCTGTTACGCGGTTGGCGGTTTGGCGCGGGCCTCCCGGCCCGTGCCGACTACT
>JANXUO010000355.1 GCA_025356245.1 Hymenobacter sp. | reverse complement strand
TTATTGCCCACAAAAATATGCCTCACCTGCGGAAGACCGTTTGAGTACCGCAAGAAATGGCGCAACAGCTGGGACGAGGTAAAGTATTGCGGCGAGAAATGCCAGCGCAACAAGAAAACACCCACTGCCTGATAAGCCATTGGCTTTTAGCTGCTAACTGTCCGCTTTTTTTTCGGCCCCGGCACCGGGCGAAAATCAATTACAATGCACACACCGCCCCTTCACTTAGCTGAATGAATACAATTTACTGGCTCCGCAACGACCTGCGGCTGCACGACAACGCTGCCCTGGCTGCCCTCGCTCCTACCGCCGCCGCCCTGCTGCCTGTGTACTGCTTCGACCCCATTGCCTTCGGGCTCGACCCCTACCTGGAGCTGGCCAAAGTGGGCCCGCACCGCCTGCCGTTTTTGCTCGAAACGCTGGCCGACCTGCAGCGCGGCTACGCGGCCCTGGGGTCGGGCATCCACTTCGTGGTGGGCAAGCCGGAGGAAGTGCTGCCGGCGCTGGCGCAGCAGGTGGGCGCGGCCGAAATCCTGGTCAGCAACGAGGCCACGACGGAGGAAGAAGATGCCGTGAACGCCGTGGCCGACGCGCTGGGGCCCAACACCAAGCTCCGCGAGTTTGACAATCTGACGCTGCTGCACCCTTCCGATTTACGCATCGCACTGCGCGATTTGCCACTCTCGTTCAGCAAGTTTCGGTTTGATGTGGCCGACAAGGCGCAGGTGCGCCCGCCGCTGCCGGTGCCCACGCGGCTGCCGGCGCTGCCGGCTGGTTTCGCGCCCGCGCCCCTGCCCGACGCGGCTACGCTCTGCGCCGCCCTGGGCCTGCCCGCCCCGGCCCCGC
The DNA here is from genome assembly GCA_025356245.1 of Hymenobacter sp. Taxonomy (GTDB): domain Bacteria; phylum Bacteroidota; class Bacteroidia; order Cytophagales; family Hymenobacteraceae; genus Hymenobacter. The sequence goes on along the minus strand of JANXUO010000355.1, from coordinate 2,742 downwards.
GCCCCCGCGACCGCCGCTCGGCGCTGCCGGCGCTGCCCGGCGGCGAAACCGCCGCCCTGGCCCGCCTGCACGATTACGCCGTCGAGCGCCACCTCATCGGCCGCTACGACGACACCCGCAACCAGCTTTTGGGCGAGGCCTTCAGCACCAAATTCTCGCCCTGGCTGGCCAACGGCAGCCTTTCGGCCCGGCAAATCTGGGCGGCGATTGACGAGTACGATGCCGCCCACGGGGCGCGCAGCAAAGGGGCCATGCAACTGCGGCTGGAGCTGCTCTGGCGCGACTATTTCCGGCTGCTGGCGGCCCGCACCGGCCCGGCGTTTTTTCAGTGGCGCGGTCTGCGCGGCCAAACGCCCAAGCCGCTCAACAGCAATCAGAAAAAGTTTGACGCCTGGACCCAGGGCCGCACCGGCAACGCCTTCGTGGATGCCAATATGCGCGAGCTGCTGGCCACGGGTTTCATGAGCAACCGGGGGCGGCAGAACGCGGCCAGCTACCTCATTCACGACCTGGGGCAGGACTGGCGCCACGGCGCGGCCTGGTTCGAGCACCAGCTCGTAGACCACGACCCGGCCTCGAACTGGGGCAACTGGAAGTACATCGCCGGCACCGGCACCGACGTGCGCGACACGGCCTTCGACGTGCCCCAGCAAGCCAAGCGCTACGACCCGCAAGGCCGCTACGTGCGCACCTGGGGCAGCGCCAAGCCGTAGCTACCTGGGGTTGGCGCTTGGGCGCTTACCTTTCGGGGACTTAACCCCCCGGTATGAAGGACATTTACAACGACCAGACCTACCTGGCCAACAACCCCAGCTGGCACGCCGAAGATGCGCCGTTCAAGGCGGCACGCATTCTGAAGCTATTGCGGCGCAACGCGTTGCCGCTGAATTTGGTGTGCGAGGTGGGCTGCGGCAGCGGCGAAATCCTGGTGGAGCTGGCGGCCCAGCTGCCGCCGCCGACGCAGTTCACGGGCCTCGACATCTCGCACGATGCCATCGCCATTGCCCGGCCCAAGGCCACCGAGCGCATTCGCTTTGCCCTGCACGACCTGACGCAGCCCGGCACGGCCCCGCCCTACGACCTGCTGCTGGTGATTGACGTGATTGAGCACCTGCCCGACTACTTCGCCTTCCTGGCCGGCATTGTCGATAAAAGCGCTTACACCCTGTTTCATATTCCGTTGGATATGAGCCTGTGGGCGCTGCTGCGCGAGCAAATGCTCATCGAGTCGAAGGACCGGGTGGGGCACATCCACAACTTCACCGAGGCCTTTGTGGTGAGCATCCTGGCCGACTACGGCTTCCGGGTGATTGACCGGCTCTACACCGAGCCGGTGTACAAGCGGAAGTCGGCCAAGCAGCAGGTGGTGCATTTCATGCGCGAGGTGCTCTTCAAAATAAACCCCTGGCTGTGCAGCAAGCTACTGGGCGGCTACTCGCTGATGCTGCTCACCAAAAACGAGCCGAGGTAGAAATGGTACCGCGCAGCTGTACCGCGCAGCTCCCTGCCTGGGTGCTGCGGCCCTAAGCCACCAGCCGTAGCGGGTCCCGCACCGGCAGGAAATGCCTCCATACTCCGGGTTTTATCCTACTTACCGCAAAGAAACGGCCGCGTACACAATGTTTTTGCGCCCGTACCGGCTGTTTTCGGTCGCGTACCGGATGTTTTTGCCGGCGTACGCAATGTTTTTGCTCGCGTACGCTGGGTTTTTCACCGCTTACACTGGGTTTTGTCCTGCGTACCGGATGTTTTTGGCTGCTGACGCCGGGTTGCCGGCTTGCCTATGTGCCCCAGCAGGCTGTGAGGCCACTTTTTGGGGCTCATTCTTTCTAAAACACCATTTCAGCACCTGCTGCCCGGCGCTCAACATACACCGGGCAATCAAAAAGACGGGCCCCGCCCGCCCTACTTATCAATAATTTGGCTACATTTCGGAACAATTGGTCATCATCATTCCCAAACGCCCTTTTTGCCATGAACCGCCGCCAACGAAACCAGGACAAGCGCAACAACAAACTCGTGGCCGTGCTCGACGGCCACGCCACCGAAGTGGCGGGCCTCCCGGCCATGGCCGACGCCGCCGCCGAGCTGCGTCGCCAACTGGGCTTCGTGCCGGCGGCCACCGGCCAGCAGCTCAAGCGCCGCCGGGGCACGGGGGCTACCCAGGCCAAAAACGACCTCGAAGCCCCCCTCATCGGCCAGCTCGTGAAGGCGGCCAACGCCCTGCGCCTGCACTACAAAAAAGCCGGACAGCTCGACCTGGCCGGAGCCCTGCACATCCGCCGCAGCGAGTACGAAAAGATGCCCCAGCCCACCCTCGTGGCCGAAGCCCAGGACGTGGCCAAGCAACTGAAAGCCACCATCGCCCAGCTGGCCCCCTACGGCTACAAAAAAGCCGCCGGCCCCACCCCCGGCGACGACGAAACCCTCGGCCAGCAAGTGAAAGCCTACGCCGCCAGCCTCCCCGGCGCCGGCGTGGCCCGCGGCCAGGGCAAGCTCGGCACCGGCACCGTCCGCACCGTCTTCAAGACCCTGGACGACTACGTGGACGGCGACTTCCGCTCCGCCGTGGAGCTGCTCGTGGACGAACACCCCGCCCTCTACAAGCTGCTGCGCGACGCCCTGCGGATTGACGACACCGGCGGCGGGAAGAAGGGGAAGGGTGGCGGGAGTGCGCCGACACCGGGGGTGTAAAATGATTTTTTGGAAAAGGAAGAAGCCCCGGCTGCTGGTGCGGCCGGG
>JANXUO010000311.1 GCA_025356245.1 Hymenobacter sp. | reverse complement strand
GCCACCGACGCCGGGGTGGTGAGCTACCGGAGCGGTTCGAGCGTAACCGAAGGGTCTCCGAGTTGCGCCCAGGCCTTCCCCAACCCCGTGCCGCTTGATTTTGGGGGTACCGTGGGCATCAGCGGAGTAGCCAACAACGCGGTGGTGAAAATAACCGATGTGGCGGGCCATCTGGTGTACGCTACCAAAGCCAGCGGGGGCAGCGCACTCTGGAACCTGAACGATGTGAACGGTCGCCGCGTAAACTCGGGCGTTTACCTGGTGCTCACCTCCGACGCCGACGGCAAAAATGGCTGCGTGAGCAAAGTGGCCGTGTTGAGCAAATAAGTCAGTGCCACTGGCTCGTTCCGGGTTGGGGACCTCGTCGTCGGCCTCTTTTTTTGACTAAAAAAATATGCTGGTTAAGACGCGGGGCATCGTCCTGAGCTACCTTAAATACCGCGAAACGAGCGTTATCGTGCGGATTTATACCGAGCAGCTGGGCTTGCAAAGCTACGTGGTGAACGGGGTGCGCAAGGCCAAGCCCCCGGGACGCATTGCGCTGTTTCAACCCTTTACGCTGCTGGAGCTGGTAGCGTACACTTCGCCGCGCGGGGGGCTGTCGCGCTTGTCGGAGTTTCGTTGCGCCGAGCCTTACCAAACGCTGCCTTACGACGTGCAGAAGAGCAGCGTGGTCTTGTTTTTGTCGGAAGTGCTGGGGCGGGTGGTGAGCGAAGAGGAACCCAACGAGGGCCTGTTCCGCTTTTTGCACGATGCCTTGCTTACGTTTGACCGGCAAGCGGTGGGCTACGAGAACTTTGCCCTGCTTTTTTTGTTGCACTTAACTGACTACCTGGGCTTTGGAGTAGAAAACGGGGCCGAGCTGACCGACCAGGTGGCCCTGGCAGGCCATGCGCCCACCGGGCCGGGGCAGGTGGGCGGCCCAGCCGTACTGAACTTGCAAGCCTTTGAGCAATACCTAGACGAGTTGCTGGCTGACGAAGGTCGCAGCACCATCCCCAATGGCCGGGTGCGACGCGAGCTACTGGCCGTGCTGCTGCGCTACTACCAGCTGCACGTCGAGCAATTGGGTGAGGTGAAATCCTTGGCGGTGCTGTCGGAAGTGCTGGCGGGCTGAAGCCGCTGGTAGTGAGTCAAACAACACGCTAGGATGGACAATGAATTACCTGAGCAACTGCTTGGCGGCAGGTGGCGCCTCGGGCTTGGGGTCGGGCTTCACGTCCACCAGCTCCACGTCGAAGCGAAGCACGGCGTTGGGCGGAATACCAGCGCCCGCCCCGCGTGCGCCGTAGCCCAGGCCCGAAGGGATAAGTAACGCCGCCTTGCTTCCTTTGTTGAGCATGGCAATGCCTTCGTCCCAGCCTTTGATGACATTTCCTTGGCCCAAAGCAAACTCAAAAGGAATGTTGCCGTGCTTGGCCGAGGCGTCGAACTCGGCCCCGGTAGCAAGTAGGGTGCCCCGGTAAAGGACGGCCACCGTTTGGCCTTTTTTGGGTGGTAGGCCCTTGCCTGCTTTGGTGATGGCGTAGTACACGCCGCCAGTCGTCTTTTTGACGGTGAGCTTGTTGGCTTTGGCATAAGCCAAAATTTGCGTGTTTTCCTGGGCTTGCAGCTGGGCAGCTTTCGCGCTGGCCTGGGCCTGCATCTCAGCCTGTACTTTCTGCTGGCGGGCTTTTAGCTCGTCGGCAGAAATCAACTCATAAGCCCGAAGGTTTACCGTCAGCACGTTGCCAGCTTTTTTTAGAAAGGGCGGCACCGGCTGGTGGAAACTGCGGGCGAATACCGTGTCAGCATTGAAGCGGAATACGGCACTGTCGCCGGGCAAGAGCAGGGCAACGGCTTCTTCGACGCTGCCACGGGGCGGGGCGGCGGGTAGGGCCATGGGCTGTGGCACGGGGCTGAGGCGGTGGGTGCTCATCAGCAGCGAGTCGCGGCCGGTGCGGTAGTCCATAAATACCGTGAGCAGCTGGCCAGTGCGGGTGGCGTAGGGCGCATCGGTGGGTACCACCAATTGGCGCGGCTGAAATTTGCCCGCTGCGTTGCGCCGGTAGAGTTGGTATTCGGTGCCGCTGGGCAAGCGGCTGAACGACCGAGTTTGAGCGGAAACGGACACAGCTAGCGTTAAAACAAACCCCGCACTCAGCAAAAAAGTCCGAAAAATAAGCATAATCAACAGCAAAAAAACTAACAAGTCAATGCACCGGTCAGCGTACGCTCACCAGCTGGAGCTCAAAAATAAGGTCGGTGTTGGGCGGAATAACGAAGCGGAGGTCGTCGTCGGGGTCGGTTACGCCCTTGGTGCCGTAGGCGAGGGCCGCCGGAATCCAGGTGCGAACGCGGGTGCCGGCGGGCAACAGCGGCAGCAGCTCGTCCCAGCCCGGAATAACTTCGCCGCGCCCCACGCGGAAGCGCAGCGGGCCGCCCGAAGCCGCCGTGGCGTCGAAGCTGTGGCCATCGGGCAGAAAGCCCGAGTAGCGTACGGCCACCCGACTGCCGGGCTGGGGCCGGGGGCCGGTGCCGGCTTCGCGCACCAGGTAGCGCACGCCTCCGGGAGTGGTCAGCAGCTTGTTGCGAGCGGTATCGCCGGGCGTGGGCAAGGCGGCTGCTACGGCACCGAGCGCCGGTTTGGCCGGCGTTTCCTGCGCCTGCAAAGCGCCGCAGCTGCCGAGTGTAGCCCCGACCAGCGCAAGCCAATGGATTGCCTCACTAGCCATTATCGCGAAACCCCAACAATTTCCATCTCGAATAAAAGTGGCTGGTCGGGGCCAATGCTGCCGGAGCCGCTGTAGCCGTAGGCCATGTACGAGGGGATGAGCAGGGTTTTGCGGCTGCCCATCTGCATGAGCTGCAAGCCTTCGTTCCAACCGGCAATTTGCTGGCCCACCGTAAAGTTGCCGCAACGGCACGGGGTGCGGTTGTCGTTGGAGTTCTCAAATATCTGGCCGCTGTGGGCGTAGCCCAGCAGGCGGCCGATGTAGCGCACCGTCACCTGGTTGCCGGTGCCGATGAGCGGCCCGGTGCCGTCGGCGGTGTTGATGAGGTACAGGCCCGACTCGGTGCGGGTATAGTTGGTGATGTGGTTCCGGTTGAGGTAGCCCCGGATAAGGGTATCGTCGATGGTTTTGTAGAGGTCGGTGTGCTCGCGTAGGGCCTTGGCGGAGGCAGTTTCGGAGTTGCAGCTCCACAGGGCCGGGGCCACCAAGGCCACCATGAGTAGCCCGGCGGCTAACTTAGCAAGAAGACGTTTCATAACCGATTGATTTGGATGATGATTAAAATTAAAAAACCCTGCCAGTAATAGCCTGCCCTTGAAGCCGCCAAAGCAGTTTCTCGCTTGGCCCGTCGCGCTTAAACGCGACGTTCCGGCAAAAGTGCGGGGCCGGCCAATTGGTTCAGTGAACCAATGGCGGCCCCGCGCTCCGGCCGGAACGGCGAGGTAAATTTACGAAATACTACTGGGCCGGGGCACCGGCAGGGCCGTTGGGCATCGGCATGGGGGCCGGCGCGGGCGCTGCGGCTTTAATGTCGAGCAGTTCCACATCAAACTTGAGCGGGGCATTCGCCGGAATATCGGCCCCGGCCCCGGCCTTGCCGTAAGCCAACGGAGCCGGAATGAGAAAGATAGCGCGGCTGCCCTTGTTGAGCAGCACCACGCCCTTATCCCAGCCCGGAATCACTTCGCCACGGCCTAGGGTGAACTCGAACGGCTGCCCGCCGTGCTTGGCAGTCGAATCGAACTCCTTGCCACTGAGCAAGGTGCCGGCGTAGTTCATGCTGATGCGCTGGCCAGCCACGGCGTTGGGGCCGGTGCCAGGCTTTAGTATCTGGTAGTAAATGCCCGACGCGTCTTTCTGCATTTTCAGGCCATTTTTCTTCATGTATTCCTGAATGATAACGTCGTCCTTGGCACCCTGCGTGGTGGCGTACTCGGCCATTTCCTTCTGCTGGGCGGCCATGGCCTTGATTTGCAGGGACTGCTGTAATTTTTCGGCTTCGGGGCGCTCAATCAGCTTGTCGGTACTCACGAAAAGCTGCACGAATGCGCCGCCGCGTTTGAGCGCGGGCGGAGCCGGCCGGCCCTTGAAGAGCGAATCGAGCGCGAAGCGGAACACGGCGCTGTCGCCAGGTTGCAGCAGGGCGTAGGCTTCTTCGGGTCCGCCTTTGCGCTGTACTTCACCCAGTTGCAGCGGTACGCGGGTGTTGTCGAACTGCTTGCGCGTGTTGTCCATGACGGAATCCTTCCCGGTGCGGGTCTGGATGTGGGCCGTCAGGAACTTGCCCACGCGGTCTTTGTAGGTGGGGTCACCGTCGGGGCCGATTTCGCGCAGCTCATATTTGCTGCCCACTTTCTTAAAAATCTTGTACTCGATGCCCGACTTGGTTTTCGAGAACTTGGCCGAGCCGAGGTTGTTGCAACCGGTGAGGCCGGCGAGGCCCAAAGCAACGGCCCCGAGGGCCAGCGCCTGAGCGGAACGGAGGGTAAAACGCATGAAAAAGAAAGAAATTAGAAAACGGCCCAATGCCGCCCTCAAAGGTACGTGCCGCAAGCGGTAGCGCCTCGCCCAAGCGGTACGCAACCAGGGCAAAAGCACCAAAGTGTAAGTTAGCGTCCTTTGCGGGATGGAAGAAGCAGAGGAATCGGACGGTTTTTTTTGGGAGGTGTCGGATTTTCGGGAGGAAGGCCGGTGCCTGCACGCGTTAAGTGACATCATTCTACTGGTACTGTGCGGGTTGCTCGCCGATTGCGAGACGTTCGAGGAAATCTACGATTATGCGTGCGACAAGGAACCCGTCTTACGCCGGTTGCTGTCCTTACCGGCGGGTATTCCTTCCTCATACACGCTCCAGCGGGTTTTTCGCCACCTCAACCCGGTCGAATTGGAGGCCAGCCTCCTGCGCTGGGGGCAGGAACTGGTGCACCTGCTGGTGGGGCACCAACTGGTTATTGACGGCAAGCAGTTGCGCGGCACCCGCTTGCCCGGGCAGCGGCAGGCCCCCGTGCAACTCGTGAGCGTATGGGCGGCCGAGCAGCGGCTGTGCCTAGCCCAGACCCAGGTCGCGGCCAAGCGCAATGAGCTGGTGGCCATTCCCCACGTGCGGGACCTGGTGGCGGTGCGCGGCAGCGTGGTGAGCATCGATGCGATGGGCTGCCAACGGGCCGTGGCGGCCACGCTGGTGGCACGCGGCGCCGATTACCTGCTGGCCCTCAAGGATAACCAGCGGGCGCTGGCCGAGCAGGTGCGGGACCATTTTGCGCCCTTCTTGTCCCAGCCGCCGGCCTTTGTGCAGTGGGAAAAGGACCACGGCCGGACCGAAGAGCGCCGGGTGTGGGTGAGCCGGCACCTGGACTTGGTGGAGGAAACGGCGGACTGGACAGGCTTGTCAACGCGGGTCTGCGTGCAGACCCAGCGCTGGCAGCAGGGCCGTCACCAGCAGTCCACGCGCTACTACCTCTCTTCGCTGACCCACGCCAGCGCCGCCCAACTGGCCGGCTATGTGCGCGGGCACTGGGGCATTGAAAACCACTTGCACTGGCACCTGGATGTCACCTTTGCCGAAGACGCCTGCCGCTGCCGCCAAGGCCATGCCCCGCGTAATTTATCGACTCTCCGCAAACTGGCGCTGACCCTGTTACGACGAGAACCCACCAAAATGAGCTTGAACCGAAAACGCAAAAAAGCCGCCCGCGACGACGCTTTCCTCTTCCAACTACTGGCCCAGCTACCCGAAAAGGTCGAAATCGCTAACTAGCCGTTTGGTGCTTTTGCCCTGGGTACGCAACGGCGTTGTGGATGATTACCAATACTTCCAAAGTGTTGGCCTTGCGCTGATGCGGGGCGGCCTTAGCCGACCAGCGCGGCACCTACCAGTGCCTCCTGGTACTGGGGCAGTAGGCTCAAAAACCGCTCCACCGTGGCATCCAAGGGTGCGTGGCTGATGCCGCCGGCGGCGTTGTGGTGGCCGCCGCCTTCGAAGTTGGTGCGCGAGAAGTCGCTGACCGAGAAGTCACCGACGGAGCGGAACGATATTTTGACGGCCGGGCCGCGGTCAATGAACACCGCGGCAAACACGATGCCTTCGATACTGAGGGCGTAGTTCACCAAGCCCTCGGTGTCGCCGGTTTTGCTCTCGTAGGCCTTCAGCTCGTCCTTGGTGATGGCAATGTAGGCGGTATTGAACTCGCGGCGCACGATGAGCTTGTCCTTCAGTACATAACCCAGAAAGCGCAGGCGGATTTCGGTGTGCGAATCGTAAATGCGGCGGTGTACCGACGACAAATCGATGCCCACCTTGAGCAGCTCGGCGATGATGAGGTGGACGTTGCGCGAGGTGCTGGGGTGGCGGAATGAGCCGGTGTCGGTCATGATGCCCGCGTACAGGGCTTCGCCCATGCCCTTGGTAATGAGCTCTTGGTCGCCCAGGTCGCGGATGATTTCGAAAATCAGCTCGGCCGTAGCCGCCGCGCAGGGGTTCGAGAAGCTAATGTCGGCAAAGTCTTCGGGCTGCTGGTGGTGGTCGATGAGCACCTTGGTGCCGGGGGCCTGCCGAATGTAGTCGCCCAGTTCGTTGATGCGGCTCAGGGCGCTGAAATCGAGGCAGAAAATAGCTTCGGCCCGCTGGATGAGGTCGCGTACCTGGGGGTCGTTCTGGCGACGTTCGTAAACCACGACCTCGTCGTTGCCCGCCATCCAGTTTAAGAAGGCAGGGTAGTCGGACGGGGTGATGACCGTGACGTGGTGGCCTTTTCGCTGGAGGTAGCCCGCCCAGGCCAGCGAAGAGCCCAGCGCGTCGGCGTCGGGTTTGTGGTGGGTGGTGATAACAACCTGGCGAGGCTGGGCGAGCAGCGCCTGTAATTCTGCAATGGACGAAGACATTGGCAACGGGGATAGACCGGGATAAAACTGCTGGCCCGCAACGGCGGGTCGGCTGGGCCGGGCGGCAAATTTCGGCACAAATTCGGTTTCCAACACGCTTGGCCTCGCCGAAGGTTCGCCGGGCCGGCCTCAACGCGGCCGGCGGCCCGCCGCAGGTGGAGCGGCCGGGGCGCAGCGCTACCTTTGCGACCACAAGTAAACCATCCCCCTCAACCCAAAAAAACATGACAACCAATCGTACCTTCACCATGATTAAGCCCGACGCCGTGGCCGAAAACCACATCGGCGGTATCCTGCACATGATTGAGCAGGGCGGCTTCCGCGTCGTGGAGCTTCAGAAGGTGGCCCTGACCGCCGCCCGTGCCGGCGAATTTTACGCTGTGCACCGCGAGCGTCCTTTCTACAACGACTTGGTAGCCTATATGTCGAGCGGCCCGATTGTGGCCGCCGTGCTGGAGAAAGACAACGCCGTAGCCGACTTCCGCGCCCTCATCGGAGCTACCAACCCGGCCAACGCCGAGGAGGGCACCATCCGGAAAAAGTACGCCAAAAGCATTGAGGCCAACGCCGTACACGGCTCGGACTCGGACGAGAACGCGGGCATCGAGGCGGAATTTTTCTTCGGTAAGTAGGCGATAGGGCAGTGGTCGGACGAATCGCCCGAAGGGCTTCGTCC